>NZ_JAMYPA010000007.1:0-286623 GCF_040320105.1 Mesorhizobium sp. M0778
ACCCGTTTTCTGTCCCCCGCCGGTTGTCCGCCACCGCCGGGAACAAATATTGGGTGCATCCAAGCCCCCCGCGGGGGGGGCGGGGGCGCCAGCGCCCCGCCGCCGTTTGCCGCCCTGCCATTCGCCCGTCTTTTGCGCTTCGGTTGAGGACAGATCGTAGCGGCCGATGCCGGCATGGGTGTCGATGACCCGAAACGCCTTGTCCTTCTGCTTCAGATATTCGATCAGCCGGCTGAGCACGGCATGCTTGACGACGTCGGCGAAGTTCCCGGCATGGTAGGCGTGGCGATAGTTCAATTGGAGCCCCTGCCCCAGCGCGGCGGTGGCGGCTGCGAGTTCGGATTTTCCGGCCGGCGGCCGCCGAAACGGAATGCCAGCGCCAGCCCGGCCAGGCCGGCCGCCATCAGGGAAAAACCGACCGGCCGCGCCCGGCGGTCGACCTCGCCGGCAGCCGAGCGCAGGACGAGGTCGACGGCCCGCATCGGAATGCCCTCGGCGTCGCCCGGACCGACGGTGAAGATGTAGGAACCGGGGGTAACGCTCGGGATCAGGCCGGCCTCGTCGCGAAAGATCCTGTCCGGCAGCTGTGGGCTGACCTGGCGCGGATTGTCGGAGTGATTGAACTGCAGCGTCGAGGCGAGCACCGTCCTGCCGCCGGTGGCGGCGGTCAGGGTCAGCACGGTGCGCTGCTGCGAGACGATGCGCTCGGCTCTTGCAGTAAGATCGACCAGCACGCGTAGCGGCCCGTCGCGTGCGCTCAGGGCCACCGTCACCGGCTTGAACCGGCCCTGGTCGTAAACCCGCCAGGTGCCGATCTCACGGCCGGAGAAATTGGTCATCGCCCAGGGATAGACGACGCCGATGCCGGTACCGATGAGCAGGATCAGAAGAAACAAAAAGCGCATGCGGACAATGCCCCGTTGATGCAACTACCTCGCATTGGCACCGTCGCGGATACGCTCCATCTCGTCCAGCAACATGTCGAGGCCTATATCGAAGGTCTTGTCAAAACCGGCTGTGCCGAAATATGCCCCGGCAGCCATGACGCCGGGGAAATCCCGCGCTAGCGCTTCATCGCTCACCGTGGTGACCGCCGAAGGCCCTTTGGCGTAGCCGGCCGTCTCGTCAAGGATCGCGCCCATCAGATAGTAGCTCGTGGCTCGGAACAACCGGGCGCTGAGTTCCAAACCGAAACCGCCGGCTTCGAACAGGCCGATCACGTCGTTCAGCTTGGCGAGACATGCCGGCGAATTCATGCGGTAGACCACAATGAACGGCGCAAAGGCCGGATGTTCGGTGGCGACCCGGCGGTATTCCTTCACGGCGACGTGGATCCGCTGGCGCCAACGCATGCCGTCGTCAGGAATCTTGATCGAGCTGATCTGTCGATCGACCAGTGCCTCGTAAAGATGCGCCTGGGAGGGGAAATGATGGTAGATGCTCATCGCTTCGCAGCCGAGTTCTGCCGCCAGCTTGCGCATCGAAAAGCCGGAAAGCCCCTCCCTCTCGATTACCTCGAAAGCCGCATCCTCGATCATCTCGCGAGACAGCCGGCCGCGCGTTCGCTTTTTTTTGACTGATATGTCCATGGTGCCGCTTGACAACTTACGCTGTAAGGTTAATTTTCGACATTACCTTACATCGTAAGGCCAACCAAAACCAGAGGAGAACGCCATGAACAGCTTCCATATCGTTTTCATTCCACGCCCTCTTCGCTTCATCATGCATCCTTGCTCGCCTCCACGGTCCACGCGCTGACCCTGACGCTGGCCTCCGCACCGGCCCGTGCCGACGACTATGACGCAACCATCAAGGACATCCAGTCGACCATGGGCGCTTGGAGCTCTATCTTCAACGGCATGCAGGTCGATTTCGATCTTCAACGGCATGCAGGTCGATTTCGATACGTTCAGGAGGGAGACGGGCGGTCAGTAATGCTTTCGTTTTTGGAGCGGGATGCGTTCAAACTGAATTCTCCATCCCGCTCTAACTGTTTGTGTGATCCGCCAGCACCTCATTGATAACCCGCCACGATTTTTCCGCCTCGCGCTGGTTGCCGTCATGTCCCGAAGCGACGATCAGCGCCTTCCAGAGCGCCCAGCCCCGAGCGCGCGCCCAGCTGTGCTCGTCAAGGGAAATGGCGTCGCGGAACGCCTGGCGGCTCTCGCCGTAAAATTCCGTCCATGCGATCACCAGGTCACAGGCAGGATCGCCGATAGCCGAACTGCCGAAATCGACGACCGCGCAGAGCTTGCCATCTTCGACGAGCAGATTGCCTGAGGCAACGTCGCCATGGACCCAGACCGGCGGCCCTTGCCATCGCGAGCCGAGCGCGGTCGCCCACACCGCCTCGGCGGTTGCCTTGTCGATGCGGCCGCCGAGCGCCGAAAGCGCGGCTCGGGTCTGGGCGTCGTAGACTGAAAGCTGGCCACCGCGGTGGAAATTATGCTGACCTGCCGGTGGTCCGCCAGCGGCGTCGATCCGGTAGAGCGCAACCAGAAAGCCGGCCAGCGAACGAGCGAATTCATTGAGATCGGCAATCAGCCCACCAGCCGCCGGCCGACCGCGAAGCCAGCGATAGACGGACCAAGGCCATGGATAGCCTTCACCGGGCGCGCCTCTGGCCAGTGGCACCGGTATCGGCAGAGGCAAGTGAGGCGCGAGGCGAGGCAGCCAGCGATGCTCCTTCTCGACCTGGGCAACATAGGCGGCAGCGCTGGGCAGCCGCACCGACATTCGATCGCCCAGCCGGAAGGTGCGGTTGTCCCAGCCGCCAGGCTCGACCGGCTCTACCGGCAGGTCCGCCCATTCAGGGAACTGCGCGGCAATCAAGCGGCGAACAAGTGCGGCATCTATCGATATGCTTGGTGTTTGATCATCAGGCGGCATCGGGCTTGCTCAGGTCTTCTAAGCCTTGCGTTCCCAGCGCCGGTCCGGTGTTTGCTGCCAGTAGGTCACGGTGTGGCCGGCCTCCTTCATTGTCTTCCAGTGCGTGCGTGCCGCCTCTAGCTGGGCTGCATCGTGGCCGTCGAACAGGAACACGGCGCGCTGGTAGCCGCCAAGCTCCGGCGGCACCGCGCCATCGACCAGGAAGCGTATCTGCGCCTGGTTCGGATTGTCAGGTCCGACGGTCAGAAGCACCGGCTGCTCGGCGGGATGGGCTTCGCGGTCCGTTGCATGGGCCAGGAACGAATCGTCCCGGAAAGTCCACAGATGCTGGTCCAGCGCGTCGCGCCGTTCCTCGGTGCCGGTCTGCACCACGGCGCGCCAGCCGCGATCGATGCTGCGCTCCAGGAGGCCGGGCAGCGCGTCCTCCAGGGTCGATTCGGTCAGGTGATAGAACAGGATTTCGGCCATGACTTCAGTCTAAATCATTTGGCGCGCCGCTCATTGCTCGTAATGATCGCGCACCAATCGGTCGAGCAATCTGACGCCGAATCCGGAAGCCCATGACTGGTTGATCTCGTTGGAGGGCGAGCCCATCGCGGTGCCGGCAATGTCGAGATGCGCCCAGGGCGTGTCCTTGACGAAGCGCTGCAGGAACTGCGCGGCGATGATGGCGCCGCCATAACGGCCGCCAATATTCTTCATGTCGGCATTCTTGGACTCGATCAGCTTGTCGTATTCGGCGCCGAGCGGCATGCGCCACAACCGCTCCTGCGTCGCCTGACCGGCCGCCGTCAGCCGGTCCGCCAGCTCGTCATTATTAGAGAACAGGCCGGCATAATGCTGGCCGAGCGCGACCATGATGGCGCCGGTCAGCGTCGCCAGATTGATCATGAATTTCGGCTGGAAGCGGTCGTTGCAGTACCACAGCGCATCGGCCAGCACGAGGCGGCCCTCGGCGTCGGTGTTGAGCACTTCGATGGTCTGGCCAGACATCGAGGTGACGATGTCGCCCGGTCGTTGAGCGTGGCCGTCGACGGCGTTTTCGACCAGCCCGACAATGCCCACGACATTGACCTTCGCCTTGCGCGCGGCCAGCGCGTGCATCAGCCCGGTGACGGCAGCAGCGCCGCCCATGTCGCCCTTCATGTCCTCCATACCGGAGGCCGGTTTGATCGAATTGCCGCCGGTGTCGAAGGTGACTCCCTTGCCGACGAAGGCGACCGGGCTTTCCTTGGCCTTGCCGCCGTCCCACCGCATGACGGCGATGCGGGCGCCACGCGGCGAGCCCTGCGCTACGCCCAGCAGCGAACCCATGCCGAGCTTCTTCATCTCCTTCTCGGCCAGGATCTCGACCGTGACGCCGAGCGCCTCCAGTTGGGCGATGCGGGCGGCGAATTCCACCGGTCCCAACACATTGGCCGGTTCATTGACCAAATCGCGCGCCAGCAAGACGCCGTCGATCACCGCCGCTTCATCGGCAAAGGCCTTCTTTGCGGCCGCCGGATCGGCCGTGTGAATGGTCACCTTTACCGGCTTTTTTGGCTCACGCTTGCCGTCACCATTGTCCTTTTTGGTCTTGTACTTGTCGAAGGAATAGCTGCGCAGCAGGATGCCCGCGGCAAGCTGAACGGCTTGCCTGCCGCTGACGGCGGCGCCGGGAAGATCGAGCACGACGGCCACTTCGGTTGCCTTGCGAAAGGATGCGGCAATCGTGCCGCCGAGCTTCAGCCAGGCGTAGTCATCGAGATTGGAGCCCTTGCCGGCGCCGACCGCCACCAGCCGCTCGAGCGACGTCCCTTCCGGTGCCAGCACTTCGACCTGGCTGGCGAATTTGCCGGTGAAGTCGGCGACGGGAAAGGCCCGCTCGAGGGTCTTTGCCGGATCGCAGGCCCTGACGGCATCACCGAGGCCGCCCTCGTCGGCCGCCAGAACGAAAACGCTGCCCTTTTTGGGCGCGGCGAATTTGGCGAAGGCGATCGAGGGTCTCGAATTCATCATGTCCTGCTTTCGGGGAAATGCGTTGGATTGTCGGGAGAGGCGTTCGATTGGGCAGATCGGACCTAAGATGCCGTGTTGTTGCGTCAGTGAGCGGCGGGTTGAAACAGCTCGATGACATTGCCGGATGGGTCTTCGAGCAGGGTCTGGGAACCGCCGACGCCCGTTATGATATCGTTGCGAAAGACAAGTCCAGCACTCTTGAGACGCGCAACCTCTTCTTTCAGGTCCGGCACCACCAGCAGGATGCGGTTCCAGCCTCCCGGCACCGGCTGCCGGCCGTCGGGCATCGCCCGAACACCCGAACTGCCGGGTCCGCTTAGAAGGAGCCGTAACGCGCCGCGCGTGACGGAGGCAAAAGCCGGTCGCGCGTCCTGTTGGACGGCGAAGCCCAGATGTCCGCAATAGAAGTCGATCGAGGCGGCGACATCATCGACAATGTAGCGAATGCTGACTGGCGTCATGATCATTGACCTTTCGGTTCGAGCACGTTCCAACAAGGCGTGTCTATTGCGGGCGGAACAGTCGGCATAGTCCTGCTCATTATCGCCGCTTGACAATCCGCGCCGCTATCGCCCTAGCCTGAATGCGGGCATTGGCGAAACAACCGCGAATGCTCGGCCGCATGCCGGTAAACCACAGACCGGGCAATCGCGGGTCGGCTTCGCCGCCGTTGAAAAGCGGAACGCCCTTGCCGTCGAGAACGCCGAGCTTGCCGACCATCTGCTCCAGCCCGGTCCGGTAGCCGGTCGCTGAGATGACGATATCGGGCGTGATAAACCTGCCGTCGTTCAATATGATGCCGTCGCGAGTAAATTCTCGCAATGGCGGCACCACCACGATCATGCCTGCCTTGATGGCGCGAACCGCGCCGTCATCGGCTGCGATCGCGGTGTAGTCGGCGCTCAGACGGCTCGCACCTCCTATGGAGGCCGGCGGAAGCCCGAGTTTCGTCAGGTCGCCGAAAACCAGGCGCTGGGTTGTCGCCATCACCGCATCGGCAATCCGTACCGGCAAGCGCGCCATGAAAGGCGAAAGCCTGTGGACGGCGATCTTGCAGATGCGTTTCGGCAGCAATGACGGACCATTGCGGGCCGACAGCCAGATGCTTTCGGCGTCTGCATCCGCAAGTTGATTGAGGACGTCGAAACCCGAATTGCCGGCACCGACCACCAGCACCTTTTTGCCGGCATAGTCTTTCGCCTCGCCAAAATCTGCCGAATGGACGATCCGGCCGGCAAAATCCTTCATGCCTTTCCATGCGGGAATAAACGGCTGCCGGTCGCGCCCGGTGGCGACGACGACATGGCGCGCCGGACGGGATCCGGAATTGGTCTGTACGGTCCAGTGATCGCCATCGAACGTGATCTCTTCGACGGCAACGCCGAATGTGACAGGCAGCCGGTGCACTTGGCTGAAATCGTTCAGATGGCGAATGACGGCGGTTCTGTGCGGGAAGGCCGGGGTGCCTGCGGGATAGCCGATGCCGGGCAGCGTCGAGAGATCGCGATGCGTGTTGAGGTGCAGACGTTGGTGCCGCCGATGCCAGGGCTCGGCAAGCCGGCTCTCCTTTTCCAGGACGAGCGTCGGTACGCCGGCCTTCATCAGGGCGTGGGCGGCAAGGCCGGCCGCGCCGGCGCCGATCACAATCGCGCCATCAAAGACCGCTTCCCAACCGGTTTGACTGCGCAATTTTTCCGCTTCCATGCTGGGGCTCAACAGATCCTGACCCGTCTTATCACGCCGCCGCGGCGGCGATCGGCGCGACATTTGGTCGTTTTGCCGCATTTGACAAGACTTTGGCCGAAATCGCTCCCATATGCGACATTGAACCATCCACGATTCGTCGCGGCACGGCCCCGCTTCCCGCCGCAACCTGTTGTTAACCAACAATGTTCGCCCTTTCTTATCCATTGCCGCCGACACTCCGGCCCAGCGGAATTTGCGATACGGGACAGAACCCAGATCGAACCGCCAAACTGAGCCAGTTGTGCAGCCGGCGCCGGACGACTACCTTATTCCAAGGCATGATGCCGTTCGAAACCGCCGAGAAAAGCCTTCATGAAGGTCGTTGAACGTTACATCATGCGCCGTGCTTTCGCGGTATTCGCGCTGGCGCTCGTTTGGACGCTGGCGATCGTCTGGACGACTCAGGTGCTCGCCCGCATCGACCTCGTCACCGATAGCGGTCAGTCGGCCCTCACCTTCTTCGAAGTCGCAGCGCTGATCGTCCCGTCGATCGTTCCGATCGTCGTGCCGTTCGCCCTAGTCGTCGCGGTCGCGCAGATCCTCAGCGTGATGAATTCGGATTCGGAGCTGGCCGTCATCAATGCCGCCGGCGCTTCACGCTGGACCATCGTCAGGCCGATCATGCTTCTGGCACTCGCAGCCAGCGTTTTTTCGTTTGCTGTCGACAATGGCGTCGACCCTTACGCACGCCAGAAGAACCGCGAGTTGATTGCTTCGTCGCGTGCCGATCTGTTGTCGTTGATCATCCAGGAAGGCACCTTCCGCAAGATCGATGATGGCCTGTTCCTGCAGGTTGGCGAACGGCTTCCCGACAATCGCCTCGGCGGCATCTTCGTCGCCGACTCGCGCGAAGAAGGCGTCAATCTCATCTATTATGCCAAGACCGGCAGCATCATCGAACGCGGCGACGAGAAGGTGCTGATGATGAATGACGGCGTCATCCATCGCAAAACCATGACCGGCGACCTCTCGGTAATCCGGTTCACCTCCTACGCCTTCGACTTGTCCGCTTTCTTGGCGGCGTCATCTGACATTCTGCTTTTGCCGAAGGACCGGACGACCCAATACCTGCTCAATCCCAGTCCGAACGACAAGATGTACCAGCAAAAGCCGAACAGGTACCTGGCCGAGCTCAACCAGCGTTTTTCCGAGTGGTCCTATTCGCTCGTCTTTGCGCTGATCGCGCTTGCGGTCGCCGGAGATGCGCGCTCGCATCGCGAGGCGCGCGTGCACCCGCTGATCACGGCAATCGCGATCGCGCTGTTCGTGCGCTGGCTCGGGTTCTTTGCCGCCGGCAAGGCCGACAAGGTGCCGCAATATGCCCATATGGTCTACGGCGTCCCGATCGTGGCATCGGCGATCGCTATCTGGTTCATCGTTTCCAACCGGACGATGGAACTGCCGGTTGCTTGGGCCGATTGGATAACCAATCTTGCCGGCCGCTTCAATGACGGCTGGAGCGCCGTCAAGCTCCGCTTTGCCCGGCGTGGCGCATCCGGACAGGGAGCCGGCTGATGGGCTGGACTCTGGGTCGGTACTTCTTCTTTCGCTATGTGACGATCACCATCTGGTTCTTCATCGGCCTTTTGGCGCTGGTGTTCCTGATCGATTTCACCGAGCTTTCCGGCCGCACGACCGGCGTGCCGGGCTTCACCTACGCAACTGCGTTCGCCATTTCGGGGCTCCGGATGCCGATGATCATGCTGCAGACGGTGCCGTTCGTCGGCCTGTTCTCGGCGATGGCGACCCTGGTGTCGCTCAACCGCAAATATGAATTGGTCATCGCCCGTTCCGCCGGGGTTTCCGCATGGCAGTTCCTGCTGCCGTGCTGCATGGGGGCGCTGCTGTTTGGGGCCTTGTCGGTTGGCGTCATCAATCCGATAGCCGCGCACGCCTATTCCTGGTCCGAGCAGATCGAGACCCAGCTCCGTTCGGGCAAGTCGAACACCGTCTCGGCCGACGCCGCGCCCTGGATCAGGCAGAAAACCAGCTCCGGCGATACCATCATCGGCGCGCGCGCCATTCTCAATCAAGGCCTGGAGATGGCCGACGCGGTCTTCTTCAGTTTCAGCCCGCAAGGCGACATCATCGAGCGCAAGGATGCCGCGCACGCCTTTTTGCGGGACGGCTACTGGGAATTGCGGGACGTCAAGGTGTTCCGGGACGGCACCATCCAGTCGTTACCCAGCGATCGGCTGCCGACCGATCTCAAGCCGGAATTCGTGCAAGAGCGGTTGGCGCGCCCTGAGACCATCCCCTTCTACGATCTGCCCGGCAAGATCGAGGTGGCCCGCTCCTTCGGCCTCAAGGCAAATGCCTTCGCCATGCAGTTCGATTCCCTGATTGCGCTGCCCTTCCTGCTCGTCGCGATGACGCTGATTGCGGCAACGGTATCAATGCGATTTGCGAGGATGGGGCAGTCGGCGACGATGATTCTGGGTGGCATCGTGGCCGGCTTTCTGCTTTATGTCGTTTCGGTGCTGGTCAAGGCATTCGGCGTAGCGGGATTCGTACCCACTGCCGTAGCGGCTTGGGTCCCGGTTGTCGTGGCTATGTTCTTCGGGGTGACATTCCTGCTATACAAGGAAGACGGCTAGTGAGGGAGGCGGTTTTGCGCGGCCATAGGCACGCCGGTTTGGCACGCCTCTCTGCGGCGAGCGCCTTGGCATGCCTGCTTGCCGGCGCTGCCCCGGTTGCTCCGGTTTTCGCCCAGGACGTCAGTGAGCTGGCAACGAAGGTTCCGAGCGGCACGCAGATGCTGCTGGCAGCCGATACGCTGGTCTACGACAACGACAAGCAGACTGTGACGGCCGTCGGCGGCGTCCAGATCGACTATGGCGGCAACCGTCTCGTCGCCCAGCGGGTCGAATACAACCGCAACACCAAACGCCTCGTCGCCAGCGGCAATGTCGAGCTCGTCAACAGCGACGGCACCAAAATCTATTCGCAGCATGCCGACATCACCGACGATTTCGCCGACGGCTTCGTCAACGCGCTGCGTGTCGAGACCGTCGACAAGGCGTATTTCGCCGCCGAAAGCGCGGAGCGCATGGGCGGCGTGCTGACGACGTTCCACAATGGCGTCTACACCGCCTGCGAGCCGTGCGAGGACAAGCCCGACAAAGCGCCGACCTGGCGTATCAAGGCCAGGAAGATCATCTGGAACGGCGAGAAGAAGACGGTTCGCTTCGAGAATTCGAATTTCGAGTTCTTCGGCTTTCCACTGGCCTATCTGCCGGCTTTCGAGATCGCCGACCCGACGGTCAAGCGCAAGAGCGGCTTCCTGAGCCCCGGCGTCGCCTACAAGAGCGATCTCGGCGTCGGTGTTAGAGTTCCCTATTATTTCGCGCTCTCGCCGACCTACGATCTAACTGTCACCGGCAGCGGCTATACCAGACAGGGTTTCCTCGGTGAGGCCGAGTGGAGGCAGCGCTTCAACAACGGTCAGTACAGCCTGAAGATTGCGGGCATCCGTCAAGAGAATCCCGACGCCTTCATCGACGACAATGGCCACAACGTCAGTTCGGGTACCGAGGGCGATCCGAACAGGTTCCGCGGCATGATGGGCACCCAAGGCCAGTTCGCCATCAACCCGCGCTGGGACTTCGGCTGGGACATCCTGCTGCAGAGCGACAAGAGTTTCTCGCGCACCTACGATATCGACGGCTTCAACGATAGCGTACACCGCTCCGAGGTGTACCTGACGGGGCTCAACGATCGCAATTATTTCGATGTGCGCGCCATGCACTTCGACGTTCAAGAAGACACCCTCGCTAGCGATCCGACCGCCCGCGCCGCCAAGCAGCCCTGGGTGCTGCCCTCGCTCGACTACGCCTATATCCCCGACATGCCGGTGGCCGGCGGGCAGCTGTCGTTCGACGTCAACGCGCGGATCATAGACCGCGACAGGCTCGATACGGCTCTTGCAGATTCGGGCATCCCTTCGTCCGTCAACAACGTCCGCGGCATCGACGGTCAATCCGGCCGCGTTACCGCTGAGGCCGAATGGAAGCGCACCTTCACCACCGATGGCGGGCTGCTGCTGACGCCGCTGCTGGCGCTGCGCGGCGACGCCGGCTATGTCAACGCCTCCTCGGCCTCGCTCGACGCCGTCAACCAGATGGCGATCAATCTCGGCGTTGACGACGACATGCGTTCGTCGCTTGCCCGCTACATGGCGACCGCCGGCCTTGAGATGCGCTGGCCGGTACTGTTCTCGATGACCAGTTCCAGCCATGTCTTCGAACCGATGGCGCAAGTGTTCATGCGTCCGAACGAGCAATATGTCGGCGGGCTGGCGGTCCCCAACGAGGACGCCCAGAGCTTCGTCTTCGACGCCACGACGCTGTTCGAGCGCGACAAATTCTCCGGCTATGACCGCATGGAAGGCGGCACGCGCGCCAATGTCGGGCTGCGCTATTCCGGCGCGTACGACAATGGCTGGAGCACCAATGCGGTGTTCGGCCAATCCTACCAACTCGGCGGCCAGAACTCGTTCGGCACGCCGGATCTGGTCAATGTCGGCGCCTATTCGGGTCTTGAAACCGCAACCTCCGACTATGTCGGCCTTGTCGGCTTCAATAGCCCCAGCGGATTTTCCGGCTCGGTCAGCGGCCGTTTCGACGAGCAAAGCTTCGAGGTCCGCCGCGCTGAGGTAAAGGCCGCCTTTTCAGGCCTGCCCGTATCGCTGAGCGCCAAATACGCCTTCATCCAGGCGCAGCCGCTCTATGGCTTCTCCACGGATCGCCATGAGATCACGCTCGGCGCCTCGACGCATCTTGCTGAGAATTGGCGCGTCTTTGGCACCGGCACGTATGATCTGGAGCAGAGCATCCTGGTCAAGGACGGGGTCGGCTTTGCCTATAGCGATTCGTGCTTTACCTATTTGATGACGTTTTCGGAAAGACGTGACCTGAACACCAAGGAAGTATCGCAGAACGTCGGCTTCAACCTGTCGTTCCGCACGCTCGGCGATTTCGGCTCGTCGCAACGCTCCATCGACACCATCCAATAAGGGGAGCAGCAGTCGGCAACGGGGCGGCTGGCGGACGACATTGTTTCGCCGCATAGAGCAGGCACGAATTTCCGCGGCCTGAGCTGGGACAGGTTGGGCCGAATCGAGATGGAATTGGGATGCTTTCGATGAGGAAATACCTCTTTTCGGCAGGCTTCGCGCTGCTGGTGGCGGTCTCGATCACCGCAGTGACGCTGCCGGTTTTCGCCAGCGAGATCAAATACGTCGTCAACAATATACCGATCACCACCGGCGACATCCAGCATCGCGCGGCTTTCCTGCGCCTGCAGCACAAAAAGGGCGATGCCGGCCAGGAAATGATCGACCAGACGCTGCGCATGGCCGAAGCCAGGCGGCTCGGCATCCGCATCAGCGACGCGCAGGTCGATGCCGCTTATCAGCGTTTCGCCACGAGCAACAAGATGCCGCTCAAGCAGCTTGACGGCGCCATGGCGCAATCCGGCGTCTCCAAGGAGCATTTCAAGGAGTTTATCCGGGCGCAGATGGCCTGGAACCAGGCGCTGACCGCGCGTCACCGTTCTAGCGACGGCGGCGGCGCCATAAGCGAGCAGGACCTCGTCAAGCGCATGCTCGAGAAAGGCGGTAGCAAACCGAGTGCCACCGAGTACATGCTGCAGCAGGTCATTTTCGTGGTGCCGGCCGCCGAGCGAAGCGCGACGCTGGCCAAGCGCAAACGCGAAGCCGACGCCATGCGCGCCCGCTTCAACGGCTGCAACACCACGCGCGAATTCGCCAAGGGCCTGATGGATGTCACCGTTCGCGATCTCGGCCGGGTGCTGGCGCCGCAATTGCCGCTGGACTGGGCCGAGCAGATAAAAGCTACAAAGGTTGGCGGCGCCACCACGACGCGCGAAACCGACCGCGGCGTCGAATTCATCGGCATCTGCTCGTCGCGCGAGGTGTCAGACGACAAAGTCGCGCAGATGGTGTTCCAGAATGAAGGTTCGAGCGACAAGAACGCCGACGAGCTCTCGAAGAAATATGTCGAGGAGTTGCGGAAGAAAGCCCGCATCATCGAGCGCTGAAGTCGCGATAGCCGTGCCTCACGCAGAGCTTCCGCTGGCGCTGAGCGTCGGCGATCCGTCCGGTGTGGGGCCGGACATCGCCATCGCCGCTTGGCGGGCCCGCGATACCGCCGGCGTTCCGTCTTTCTATCTTCTTGCCGATCCGGCACTGATTGCCGCGCGGGCGCACAGGCTCGGCGCCGATATTGCGATGGCCGAGACAACGCCGGCGCTAGCGCCGGAGATGTTTTCGCGCGCGCTGCCGGTGGTGGCGCTTGCCGCCCGTTTCATCGACAGTCCCGGCCGCCCTGATCCAGCCAACGCCGCCGGCATCGTCGAGGCGATCGACCGCGCCGTCGCCGACTGCCTGGCCGGCCGCGCTGCCGCGGTCGTCACCTGCCCCATTGCCAAGAAGCCGCTCTACGATGCCGGCTTTCGCTTTCCCGGCCACACCGAATATCTGGCGCATCTGGCATCGCTTCATACCGGTACCGAGGTGACGCCGGTGATGCTGCTTGCCGGACCGGACCTGCGCACCGTGCCGGTCACCATCCACATCGCGCTGGCCGAGGTGCCGAAGGCGCTGACGACCGACCTGATCGTCACCACCGGCCGCATCACCGCCGCCGACCTTGCAAACCGCTTCGGAATTGCCAAGCCGCGGCTCGCCATTACCGGCCTCAACCCGCACGCCGGCGAAGGCGGCGCGATGGGCACCGAAGATGAGCGCATCGTACGCCCGGCGGTCGACAGGCTGAGGCAGGAAGGGATCGACGCCTTCGGGCCATTGCCCGCCGACACGCTGTTTCATGCTCGCGCCCGCGCCGGCTACGACGTGGCGCTCTGCATGTATCACGACCAGGCGCTGATCCCGGCCAAGGCGCTGGCGTTTGACGAGGCTGTCAACGTCACGCTCGGCCTGCCCTTCATCCGCACCTCGCCCGACCATGGCACCGCCTTCGACATCGCCGGCAAGGGCATCGCCCGCGCCGACAGTCTGATTGGCGCACTGAAGCTCGCTCGCCTACTTGCCGATACTGGGACAAAAACTGCAGGCCAATGAGCCCAATCCGATGATCCTAACCCAATGAGCCCAGCCCGATGAGCCCAGCCCGATGAGCATAGACGGGCTGCCGCCGCTGCGTGAGGTGATCGAGCGCCATGGGCTGCAGGCGAAAAAGGCGCTCGGCCAGAATTTTCTGCTCGACCTTAACCTGACAAGCAAGATTGCGCGGACCGCCGGCGACCTGAGCGACGTTACGGTTATCGAGGTCGGTCCCGGTCCGGGCGGGCTGACTAGGGCCCTGCTCCTCAACGGCGCCCGGCGGGTCGTCGCGATCGAGCGCGACGAGCGCTGCCTGGCGGCCTTGGCCGAGATCGCGAACCACTATCCGGGTCGGCTCGAGATCGTGGCCGGCGATGCGCTGAAAACTGATTTTGCAGCGCTTGCCAAAGGAGTGCCGGGAAGCAGCGGGTCGGCGAAAATCGTCGCCAACCTGCCTTACAATATCGGCACCGAATTGCTGATCCGTTGGCTGACCGTCACCGAGTGGCCGCCTTTCTACACATCGATGACGCTGATGTTCCAGCGCGAGGTCGCCGAACGCATTGCAGCCAGCCCCGGCAGCGAGGCCTATGGCCGGCTCGGCGTGCTGGCAGGGTGGCGGACGGAGGCGAGGATTGCCTTCGACGTGCCGCCGCAGGCGTTCACGCCGCCACCCAAGGTGACGTCCTCGGTTGTGCATCTGGTGCCACGCGCCAGCCCCTTGCCGGCAGAGGTGAAACGGCTCAGCCGCGTCACCGAAGCGGCGTTCGGCCAGCGCCGGAAAATGCTGCGGCAGAGCGTGAAAAGCCTTGGCGGCGAGGCGCTGCTCACCCGCGCCGGCATCGATCCGACCAGGCGTGCGGAGACGCTCAGCGTCGAGGAATTCGTGCGGCTGACGAATGCGGTGTGAGGCTGTGATGCAGGAACTTGGAGTGGTCGCTCGGCTTTTCCCACTTATCGAGGCAGGCGAGAAAATATCCACCATACGCTGGCGCGAAATATCGATTTTGCCGGGCTATATGCGCTATGTTTGTGACGGCGATGCCAGCAGGATCGCGATTGTGTGGGTCACGCGCTGCACCGATCTGCGCCTGTCCGAGGCGGCAACGTTCCTTGGAGAGAATCGGAATGGCCCCAAGAGGTCACGGGGATGCGAGAGCACTATCCGCAGATCGGACGGACCGACATTGTACAGATCATTGAACACTTGACACCCGCCCAGACAAAGCGTCGCCCCGACTACCCGCCTGAAGTCCGATAAAAGTGCGCTATCTGGCAAACTTCGATCGCACAGAGGAATGCCAGTCGTGACGCTGCAGGTGCCGACCAACACCCGCACGCTAGGTGGATCATGCCAGTGCGGTGCAGTCACCTATAAGGTGACGGACGAGTTCATATTTGCCGTGAATTGCCATTGCTCGATCTGCCGTCGCGCAACCGGCGCAGCGTTCAAGCCACTCGCAGGCATAGGGCGTGTCAAATTGCGCATCACGAGTGGGGAGGACAAAATCCAGATCGTCGACGGCAATAGCTGGCATGACGAGCGATTCAAGCTATGCGGGTCGTTCCTTTTTGCGGTTGTTCGTGACGGCGCGTTCGCCCACATCGCTATGGGGACCCTCGTCGACGACCCAAACATTCGCCCAAGCGCGCACATTTTCGTCGGCTCCAAGGCACCTTGGTTCACCATTACAGACGACCTGCCGCAATATGACGAAAATATTGTCGAAGACAGGAGCGAATTCACGGAAGCGTCGAGCTTCGTGTCGTTCCATCAGGAGAGCGATACCGCAAAGCCGCGTTGAACCCCCGGCCGTGCCATCATAGTCCCATACTAGCGCTCAACATTCGGAAATTCGGCAAGATCGACTTGATGCCGCTCGTGCCGCCATGCCCAGCCGAGAATAGCAAAATCGGCGATCGACAGCTCGCCCGAGAAATACTCGACCTCCGCCAGCCTCCGATCGGCGACTCCGTACAGGCGTCGGGTCTCTGCGCTATAGCGTGCCAGTCCGTAGCGGCGGTCCTGGTCGTCGGTCACGCCAAGAAAGTGGTGCACCTAGCCCGGCATCGGACCGAAACCACCCACCTGCCACATCAGCCATTCCAACACAGGGACTTGCGCGCTGAGTCTGGACGGCCAAAAGTGGCCGGTCTTCTGGCCTAGGTAAATTAGGATGGCACCCGACTCGAACACGCTGATCGGTCTACCGTCCGGTCCGGCGGGATCGACGATGGCGGGGATGCGATTGTTGGGGCTAATACGCAGAAACCCAGAGGCATGCTGTTCGCCCTTCGTGATGTCGACCACCTTCACCGTGTAGGGCAGCCCCATCTCCTCGAGCGCGACGCTGATCTTTCGGCCATTCGGTGTGTCAAAAGCCCCATAATTCAATCGGCATGCCAACTCTCTATCGCGTTTTATGCCGACGTTGATCGCTGGTACGAGGGCGTCTCTCTCGTCAACCAACATCGGCAAATGTCAATTATCCCGACAAGTGGACACTATCTTCGTGTGATCGCCACCGTCCCGAAAGACGCCGCAGGCCGGACGCTTACGATAAAGGTGCTCAATCCGTCTTCTCATCGAGCAGCCCCGAGACGAAATCGAACAAGCCCGGCCGGCGATCGCGTCTGAGCCGTTCGGCCGTGACGATGCCGCGCACCTCGGCGAAAGCGCGGTCAAGATCGTCGTTGACGATGACGAAATCATATTCCTTCCAGTGCTCGATCTCATTACGGGCGTTCTTGAGCCGCGTCTCGATTACCGCTTCCTGGTCCTCGGCGCGACGCTTCAGCCGCGCCTTCAATTCCTTCATCGACGGCGGCAGGATGAAGATCGAGACGATGTCGGCGCGCATCTTCTCCTTGAGCTGCTGAGCGCCTTGCCAATCGATGTCGAACAGCATGTCGCGGCCTTCTGCCAGCGCCTGTTCGGCCGGCTCGCGCGGCGTCGCGTAGCAATTGCCGTGCACCTCCGCCCATTCGAGCAGCGCATCGGAATCGCGCAGCCGCTCGAACTCGCGCATCGTGCGGAAGTGGTAATGGACACCCTCGATCTCGCTGCCGCGGCGTGGCCGCGTGGTGACCGAGACCGACAATTCCAGGCTGGAATCGCTCTCCAGCAGGTTGCGCGCGATCGTCGACTTGCCGGCGCCTGAGGGCGACGACAACACCAGCATCAGCCCGCGGCGCCGAATGCGGGAACCCACATCCCTAGTGGTCATGGGGCTTGGCAGTCATGTGGCTTGGCATCGGGATCATTCCAGATTCTGGACCTGTTCGCGAAACTGGTCGACGACCGCCTTCAGTTCCAGTCCGATGGCGGTGACCGCGGCAGCATTCGACTTGGAACACAGCGTATTCGATTCGCGGTTGAATTCCTGCGCCAGGAAATCGAGCTTGCGGCCGACGGCGCCACCGCCGGCGAGCAGCGCCCGGCCCGACGCCACGTGCGTCTTCAGCCGGTCGATCTCCTCGCGTATGTCGGCCTTGGTGGCCAGGAACGCCGCTTCCATATGCAGCCGGCTGGCATCCAGATTGGCTGATGCGTCCATCAGCAGCCGGATCTGCTCTGCAAGCCTTTCGCGGATCGTGGCCGGCTCGCGTGATGGATCGGCCTCGGCCCGCAGTGTCAGCGCCTCGATGGCATCGATATGGCCGGACAGCAGGGAACGAAGCGCCGCACCTTCGCCTTGGCGCGCCTGCTGCAGCCCGTCCAGTGCTGCTTCCAGCGCCGACAATATCGCGGTATCGAGCGCACTGCGCGCCTCTTCGGTTTCGATGGCTTCGGGAATGTCGAGCACGCCGCGCAGCGCAAGCAGTCCGTCGGCCGCCGCAGGCGCTACTCCGAACTGCTCCTGCAGCCGCTTGGCCAACCCCGCCAGATCCTTCAGGAAAGCCTCGTTGACCACGGGTTGCGCTTGCGCGCCGGCGGCGCGGCCAATGGTCAGCGTCATCTGGAAATTACCGCGCCCAAAACGCTTTTGCACCGTCTGCCTGACTGCCGGCTCCAGCCGGTCGAAACCTTGCGGCAGCCGCAGCCTGACCTCGACGCTCTTGCCGTTGACGGACTTGGCTTCCCAGGCAATCGAAGTGCCTTCGTGTTCGGCGACACTGCGCGCAAAACCGGTCATACTCTGCAAGTTCATGTTGCCGTGCGTCCCCTTGCCGAATGCCCCTCAAGCCGGAACGATTGCTCCGGACAGGATCATGTGAATTTCAATGCCATAGCAGCCCTTGCACATCCACCCGGACATGCACAGGGCCGACCTGATGGCGTCTGGCCCTACTGGGCGGCGGTAGCCCCCGCATCGTCAACGATGGCTCCCGCCGGCGTGTCGGCTCCGGTATTGGTTGCCCCGGCCTTGGCGGCGTCCTGCGCCTGCTTTTTCAGCAGTGCCCGGTAGCGAGCGACATTCTCGTTATGCTCATCGAGCGTCGCGGCAAAGACGTGGCCGCCGCTGCCGTCGGCGACGAAGTAAAGATCGCTGGTCTTCGACGGATTGGCGACTGCCTCCAGCGCCGCACGGCCGGGATTGGCGATCGGCGTCGGCGGCAAGCCGTTGATCAGATAGGTGTTGTAGGGCGTCGGCTTCTGGATGTCCGACTGATAGATCGGGCGGTCGATGGGTTTGCCCTTGCCGCCGAACAGGCCGTAGATGATGGTCGGGTCCGACTGCAGCCGCATACCCTTGGCCAGCCGGTTGAGGAAGACGGCCGCTACCCGCGAGCGTTCATCGCCCTTACCTGTCTCCTTCTCGACGATCGAGGCCAGGGTGACAAAATCCTCAATGTTGGCGATCGGCAGATCCGGCGCTCGGCGCTGCCAGACTTCGTCGACCAGTCTTTTCTGGTCGGCCAGAAGCTTGTCGACCATCTGCTGGCGTGTTGCGCCGCGGGTGAAGCGCAGCGTGTCGGTGGCGAGGCTGCCCTCGGGTGGAGTGGTCGACGGCATATCGCCGGCCAGTGCGTCCTGCTCAGCGATCCGTTGCAGTGCCTGCTCGACCGTCAGCCCCTCGGGGATGGTCAGCGAATACATCACCGACTTGCCGCTCTTCAGCAGTTCCATGATATCGTGCATCGAAGCCTGCGGCTTGATCTCGTATTCGCCAGCCTTCAGGGCGGAATCATTGCCGAAGGCGCGTACGCCAAGGCGGAAGATGCGGGCGTCGCTGATCAGCCCTCGCCGCTCAAGCTGGTCGGCGATCTCCTGGACGCCGCTATTCGGCTTGACCAGGAAAGTGTCGCCATTGGCCGACGGGCCCGGCTCGTTGAATTCCTGCTTGCCGAAATACAGCGCAACGCCTGCCGCCAGAACCATCAGCATCACCGAAGAGATGACGAAGTTCATGAACACGACGAACTGGCTGCGCGAGGCACGCGAGCGCTTCGGCGGCGGCGTGCCGGCCTCGGGCCGCAACGCCTCGCTGGCCGTCTTCGGCACGATCGGGCCGGGGGTTGCTGCCCGTTGCCCGAATTCCCCGTTATCGGCCGGATTTGTGTTCATAGTGCCCTACCAATTGATCTTGCGACGAATCCCCTCGGGCAGAGTAGGGGCGAATATGGCAAAATTGACGGCAGACGCAAACCGGCGGAGCGGTCAGCCATTGTAGCGCTGGAAGACGAGCGAGGCGTTGGTGCCACCGAAGCCGAAGGAGTTGGACAGCGCCACGTCGATCTGCCGGGCTCGCGGCTTGTGCGGCACAAGGTCAATCGCCGTTTCGCGCTCCGGATTGTCGAGATTGATGGTCGGCGGCGCGATGTTGTCGCGAATGGCGAGGATCGAAAAGATCGCCTCGGCAGCACCAGCCGCGCCCAGCAGGTGGCCAATCGACGATTTCGTCGACGACATCGATATCTTCGAGGCGGCGTTGCCGACCAGCCGCTCGACGGCGCCGAGTTCGATCGTATCGGCCATGGTCGAGGTGCCGTGGGCGTTGATGTAGTCGACATCGGCGGGCGTCAGCTTCGCCCGGTTCAGCGCCGCCGTCATGCAACGGAAAGCGCCGTCGCCGTCCTCGGCTGGCGCGGTGATGTGATAGGCGTCACCGGTCAGGCCGTAGCCGGTGACCTCGGCATAGATCTTGGCGCCGCGGGCCTTGGCGTGTTCGAGCTCCTCGAGCACGACAACACCGGCGCCCTCGCCCATGACGAAACCGTCGCGATCGCGATCATAGGGGCGCGAGGCCGTTTGCGGCGCGTCGTTGCGGTCGGTGGAGAGCGCGCGGCAAGCCGCGAACCCAGCGATCGAAAGCCTCGTCACCGGCGCTTCGGCGCCGCCTGCGACCATAACGTCGGCATCGCCCCATATGATCAGCCGGGCGGCATCGCCGATGGCGTGCGCACCGGTCGAGCAAGCGGTGACGACGGCATGGTTGGGGCCTTTCAGCCCATGCCGGATCGAGACCTGGCCGGACACGAGGTTGATGATTTGGCCGGGGATGAAGAACGGGCTGATGCGGCGCGGACCGCGTTCCTTGAGGATCATCGCATTCTCGGCGATGCCTTCGATGCCGCCGATGCCGGAACCGATCAGCACGCCGGTGGCGCACTGTTCCTCATGCGTCTTCGGCTGCCAGCCGGAATCCTTGAGCGCCTCGTCGGCGGCCGCGATCCCGTACAGGATGAAGTCGCCGATCTTGCGCAGTTCCTTCGGCTCGAGAACGGCTTCAGGATTGAAAGTGGCATTGGAGCCGTCACCGCGCGGAATGACGTGGGCGACCTTGCAGGCAAGGTCTTCCACCTCGAATTCGGTGATGCGCTTGGCTGCACTGCGGCCGGTCAGAAGCTCATTCCAGCTGTGCTCGAAGCCCATGCCGAACGGCGAAAGCAGCCCAAGGCCCGTGACGACGACACGCCTCATCGCAGGTCCTCCCCGGTGATGACTGCAAATAGCGTCAGGCGGAGGCCTTGTCGATGTATTTCACCGCATCGCCAACAGTCAGGATGGTCTCGGCCGCATCGTCGGGGATTTCGACGCCGAACTCTTCTTCGAACGCCATGACAAGTTCGACCGTGTCGAGGCTGTCCGCGCCCAGATCATCGATGAAGCTCGCCTGCTCCGTCACCTTGTCGGCATCGACGCCAAGGTGCTCGATGACAATCTTCTTGACGCGCTCTGCGGTGTCACTCATTTGGGCATCCTCGTCTTTTGGTTGTCTGTCTTCGTTAGCGGGCAGAATGCCGCTAATCAAGCTGAAAGATGGTCCTGCCGGAAACGCAGCGGAACAGGACCGGTTTTTGCCCGAACCGCCGGGTTGCGGGCGGCATTACACGAAAAATCCCGTGCATCCAAGACGGAATGAAGCGTTTTCCCAAGTGTTAGATCATTGCCATGCCGCCATTGACATGAACGGTCTGGCCGGTGACGTAGGCCGCCTCATTGGAAGCGAGGTAGGCGACGGCAGAGGCGACTTCGGCGCCCGTGCCCATGCGCCGCGTCGGGATCGCCGCCATGATCGCCTCTTTCTGCTTGTCGTTGAGCTTGTCGGTCATCGCCGATTCGATGAAGCCCGGGGCGACGCAGTTGACGGTTATATTGCGGGTGGCGATCTCCTGCGCCAGCGATTTGGAAAAGCCGATCATTCCGGCTTTGGAGGCGCAATAATTGGCCTGGCCGGGATTGCCGGTGACGCCGACCACTGAAGTGATGTTGATGATGCGGCCATGGCGGCGCCGCATCATCGGATGGGTAAGCTCGCGGGTCAGCCGGAACACGGCGGTCAAGTTGACCTCGATCACGCTATCCCAGTCGGCATCAGCCATGCGTACGAACAACCCGTCCTTCGTGATGCCGGCATTGTTGACGAGGATGTCGACGCCTTCGAGATCGGCCTCCGCCTTCTGGCCAAGCGCCTTGACCTCGTCGCGATTGGAAAGATTGGCCGGAAACAGCTTGACCCGGTCGCCCAGTTCGGCGGCCAGCGCCTCCAGTTTCTCGATACGCGTGCCGTGCAGGCCGACGATGGCGCCCTGGCCATGCAGCACGCGGGCGATCGCCTCGCCGATGCCCCCCGATGCGCCGGTGACGAGCGCCTTGCGGCCGGTCAATTCGAACATTTTTGTCTCCTGATCTGAGCGAACACCCTTCGCACGGAGCGGGGTCAAATCGCCAGTTGATTATGCAAGCGCCGCCAGCGCCGCCTCGACATCCGCCGCGGATCCGATTGCACTGGTGGCAATATCGCGGTTAATGCGCCGCGCCAGCCCCGACAGAACCTTGCCGGCGCCTACTTCATATAGCGTCGCAACGCCATTCGCGCCGAACCACTCCACCGTTTCGCGCCAGCGCACGCGCCCGATCACCTGTTCGACGAGGCGGCGGGCGATCTCGTCGGGATCGCTCGTCGGGGTCACCGTAACATTGGAGACCAGCGGCACGGCCGGTGCACTCTTCGTCACGGCGGCCAGTGCCTCCCGCATGATCTCGGCCGCCGGCTTCATCAATGCCGAATGGAAGGGCGCCGAAACCTGCAGCATGAGCGCCCGCTTGGCGCCCTTCTCCGTGCATAGCTTCGCCGCCAGTTCGACCGCCGACCTGGCGCCGGAGATTACCAGCTGGCCGCCGCCATTATCATTGGCGATCTGGCAAACCAAGGCTTGCGCGGGATCTTTGGCCGCGCCTTGGGCAGCCTCTGCGCAGGCGGCTTCGACGTCGGCTTGTTCCAGCCCGATGATCGCCGCCATGGCGCCCTCGCCGGCCGGTACCGCCGCCTGCATGGCGTTACCCCGGATGCGCAACAGTCGGGCGGCGTCGGCGACCGAAACGAAACCGGCGGCCGCAAGTGCCGAATATTCGCCAAGCGAGTGGCCGGCGACATAGGTGACCTTGCCTTTCAGGGAGAAGCCGCGCGCCTCCAACGCCCGGATTGCGGCAAGCGACACCGCCATCAGCGCCGGCTGGGCATTGGCGGTCAGCGTCAGCGTCTCTTCCGGGCCTTCCCAGATAAGCTTCGATAGATTTTCGCCGAGCGCATCATCGACTTCCTCGAAGATCCGCCGCGATTCAACAAAGGTATCGGCAAGGTCCTTGCCCATGCCGACAGCCTGGCTGCCCTGCCCCGGAAAGGTGAATGCGATGGCCATCGGCGGCTCCCAGCTGCTGGTTCTCGTTGCCTGTGACGCAAGGCGTGCGGCCAAGTCAAGTCCAACCTTGACCGCGCAACGTCGGCCGAGTGCCTGTTTCGGCAGGCTTTTTGGCGATCACTCATGATGAAAACCGCTCACGATTTGTTTGCTGGCTCTTCTTATTTCCGCCACAGGCGCTAGCTTTGCGTGACAGTTCGATGACAGTCGAGTGACGCTTTTGTTGCGGGCCGGGGAACTATCGCAGTGGCAAAGACCAAGAAGAGCGCAGCCGAGGCCGCGCCACAGTTTCTCGAAGGCGATCCGGCCACCGGCTATCTGCCAGGGCGCAAATGGCCTGTCATCCGCTATGGCTTCATCAGCCTGTTGGCCGCGGCCATCCTGGTGTTCGCTATCGAATTGATCGTGCGCGGCAACTTTGCCGGCACCATCGACTTCTTTCTGCAGCCCTTCAAACCCGGCTGGACCACAATCATCATTTTTGCGTTGATCCTCATAGGGCTCGACGCCGTGCTCGGCCGCAGCCATCAGAGCCTGATGATCCTCGCGCCGCTGACGTTGTCGCTGGCGTTCGTCGGCCACCAGAAGTCGCTCTATCTCGGCGATCCGCTCTATCCGACCGATTTCCTCTATTCCCGGCAGATCGTGGCGCTGATGCCGCTCCTGGTACGCGATCGCCCGGGAACCGCCATTGCCCTGGCGATCGGCATCGTCGGCGGGCTGTCGCTTCTCGTCTATGGCTGGCGGCTATGGCGCCGCCGCGTTCCGGCGCTCAGCCACAAGGGCCGCCTTGCCCGGCTGACGCTGACAGTGCCGCTGATCGCCTTCTTCGTCTCCATCATGGACTATGCCACTTTCTCATGGACGCGCGACCGGCTGCAGATCATCCCGATCATGTGGGACCAGAAGGAAAACTATGCCTCGAATGGTTTTGCGCTCGCATTCGCGCTGAACGTCCCGATGGCCCATGTCTCGGCGCCGCCCGGCTATTCCGGCAAGGCGATCGAAGCGATCGGCAAACCGCAGGTGACGGTCTCGGTACCCGCCGAGAAGCCCGACATCATCGTCGTCATGAGCGAATCCTTCTGGGATCCGACCAAGCTGCCCGGCGTCACCATCACGCCCGACCCTATCCCCAATGTGCGGGCACTGCGCACGGGCTACATGTTCTCGCCCGAATTCGGCGGCATGACGGCCAACATCGAGTTCGAGGCCCTGACCGGCTTTTCCAACGCCTTCCTGCCGGCGGGCAGTATTCCTTACCAGCAATATGTGCGGACACCGACCCCGTCACTGGCGACCTTCCTGAAAAGTCAGGGCTATCGGGCACGCGCCATCCACCCCGGCACCAACTGGTTCTGGAACCGGGGAGCCGTCTATGCCGATTTCGGCTTCAACGACTTCAAGTCCGAGGAGACGTTGCCGCCCATGCAAAAACGCGGACCGCTCGCGTCGGACGCGGCGATGACCGACGAGATCATCCACGAGGCCGATACCAGCGCCGAGCCGGTGTTCTTTTTCGCCGTCAGCCTGCAGAACCACGGGCCGTATGAGCCGTATCGCTATAACAATCCGACCCATAAGGTGCAGGCGCCGATCAGCCAATGGGCGCGTGAATCGCTGTTGAGCTACGCCGAAGGCTCTTCCGACGCGGACCGCGGCCTCGAGCGGCTGATCGAATGGGCGAAGAAACGCCAGCGGCCGACGGTCATCGCCTTCTTCGGCGACCATCTGCCGCCGCTTGGGCCGGTCTACGTCGAGACCGGTTTCATGAAGGACAATGTCGCGCCGCGCAAGGAGGCGGCCGACCAGATGCTGCTGCATCACCAGACGCCGCTGATCGTCTGGTCGAACCGCAGCGGCCCGGCCGAGGATCTCGGCGCCGTCAGCCCAGCCTTCCTGCCCTACCATATCCTGAAGACTGCCGGCATCAGTCATCCCTATTATACCGGCTTCCTCGGCCAGTTGCGGGAGCACTACCGCGTCATCGACCGCAATTTGCTGTTGGCACCGGCGGGCGACGCCACCCCCGATTGGTCGCGTCGGAAAGAGATCGACCCGGCAATCCGCGACTTCCGTCTGCTGCAGTACGACATGATGTTCGGCAAGCGCCATGCGGCGCCCGACTTCTTCCCCGAAACCACAGGCAAAGTGGCTGCGCACACGAGTTGAGCAGCGGCGGCGGAACGGCCGTTGGGCGACTGACGTCGTTCAGTTCGTCAAGTGCAGTTGCGAAATCGAGCTTCCGATTTTCAGGAAGACGCTTTCGAGCTGACTGACGTCGTTGGTCGGGTAATAATCCGACGGCGACGACGCGCAGGCCTCGTAGAGCTTGCGGTTGGCTGCGGTGTCGGCCTGCAGCAGTACTGTGAAGATCTGCACGTCCTGTTTCTTCAACGTGTTGCAGACATTGGTTGTCCAGTCGTCGACATTGCGCGCGGCCGCGGTCTGGTCGCTGGATCCGAACCGACCCGAAGCCAGGAACCCGTAAGAACCATAGTCCGACTTCTGTGACGTATCCTTCGCGCCATAGACAACATTTTCGCCGTCGGTGAGCAGCAGCACCGTTTTGGTCGTGCCTGACGCCCTGAACGGCGCGCCGTCACTGTAGGGCGGTTCCGGCGAGAGTACCCGCATCCCCCATGACAACCCTTCCGAAACATTGGTCCCCGAGCCGTTCCATTCGATCATCTCACTGACGGCCTTACGCAATTTGTCGAAATCGTCGGTCAGCGGCACTATCGGCGTCGGACAGGCCCGGTTTGGGCCGATGGTCAGGGGGCCTTTCTTGTCGTTGATCAGCTTCATCGTCGAAACACTGTACTTCGCGATGTCGCCGGTGAGGCCGGGAAGCAGGGTGATAACCGTATCGTCGAGATAGGAATTATTGTAGCCGGTCGCCGAATTGCCATAGGAGCTGTTCGGATTTTTGGCGTTACCTGGATCGTCCGGCGCGAAATAAGGTACGAACAGGGTGTCCGGTTTGTTTTGGTCGGGCGAAATGTCGGAAACATTGTTGGTTCCGGGCCGCGCCTCGACGCAGCCTCTCCATTCGACGCCCAATTGCTTGAACAGGTCCATATGGGTGATGCGCTTACCGCCGACCAAGGGGAAATTGGCGCCATTGTTCGGCGATTTGCCGGCCATGTCGATCCAGGCCGGATCGTAGTCCTCGCCCTTGACGTTGACCGCGGTGACGAACGGCACCACTGCGACACGTACGCTGCGTGTCGGCGACTTCGCGGCTTCGAGCATATCGATCAAGCCCGTCGCCGCCGTCCGCAATGCGCCGATGCGGTAGTTGCTGGCCATCGACCCGGTATTGTCGAGCACCAGCACGACTTCGAGCTGATTGGTCGATTCGACGGCGCCGGCATCGACGGTGATGCGCTTGTCGTTGCCGAACAGGAAGGCGAAGTTCAAGTTGACATCGGCCGCGGCGACAGCCTTTGTCTGGATGTAATTGAGGCCCCTTTCGACGGTAAGCGTCGCTTCGGCGTTCCTCAACTCGCTGTGGCCGGCGACATTGGTCTGGAAATAGCGGTCGAACACGTCCTTGCGCGTGGCCTCGATGTCGCCGAGATGCGAAGATGCAAGGTTCGCGGCATCGAGCGCGTTCTGCAAGCTGACCTTGGCCCTCATCAAGGTGGACACGTCCACGGCAAAGGCGACGGCCGTCAGAACCGCAGGCAACCCGAACGCCAGCATCGGGGCAAAGTTGCCGCTCTTCGAACGGCAGAATTTGTCGAACAGCATTTTACCCCCAAACCGCCTTGCTGGCGGCCGCGCGCGAACTGTTTCGTTTTGCATTCGCATGATGAACGGCGGGTTGCCACCACGCCCGCCGGCACGGGGAACTTCGCATGATGGTTAAGGTCAGGTTTCAGGAAATTCGTAAAACCTTGCCATCGAGGTCCGTTGTGCTCTGGAAGATAGGGCGCTAGTCGAGCCGTTTGGCCTGTCGTTTGGCCTTGCTTTGCGGTCAAATTCCTGTATAGACGCCCGCAATCTGCCGGTCCTTGCTGGGGGCTGAACGGAGGGCCGGAGGTTTTCGAAACCTTCGCGTGGAGCCAGAAGCGCTTCCGCCTCCCGTGTCTCCGCTCTCGACCGTCTCGTCATGCTCCTTTCTTCCCCGTCTTCGCAAGGATTGCGGGTCAGAGAAGTTGCAGAGGCTTTTGCCGCCGGGAACCGGGAGAGAAACGAAGAAAGGCACGAACACTATGGCTCTATACGAACATGTGTTTCTTGCCCGGCAGGACCTCTCGCAGCAGCAGGTCGATGCACTTGTCGAACAGTACAAGGGCGTCCTCACCGCGAATGGCGGGTCCGTCGGCCGGGTCGAGAACTGGGGACTGAAGTCCCTCACCTACCGGGTCAACAAGAACCGGAAGGCATATTATACACTCATGGACATCACCTGCCCGCCGGCCGCGCTCAATGAGATGGAGCGCCAGATGGGCCTGTCCGAGGACGTGCTGCGTTTCCTGACCATCAAGGTCGATGCGCATGAGGAAGGCCCGTCGGCAATGATGCAGAAGCGCGAAGAGCGCTCGGAACGCGGCGGCTTCGGCGACCGCGACCGTGGCGATCGTGGCCCGCGCTCATTCGGCGACCGCGATCGCGGTGACCGTGGTGATCGTCCGCCGCGCAGCTTCGGCGATGGGGGTGCCGATCGTGGCCCGCGCCGTCCGCGCGAAGGCTTTGAAGGAGCCGCAGAATAATGGTCGACATCAACCAGATCCCAACCCGGCGCCCCTTCCACCGTCGCCGCAAGACTTGCCCGTTCTCCGGCGCCAACGCGCCGAAGATCGACTACAAGGACGTGCGGCTTCTGCAGCGCTACATTTCCGAGCGCGGCAAGATCGTGCCGTCGCGCATTACCGCCGTCAGCCAGAAGAAGCAGCGCGAACTCGCCAAGGCGATCAAGCGCGCCCGCTTCCTCGGCCTGCTGCCCTACGTGGTCCGCTAAGACTGATTAGTTGACCATGATCTTATCCGAAAACCGGTTTTCACTTTTCGGGATCATGGTCTAGCCAGCGGGCGGTTCGCCGCCCGCTTTTTTCACCGGCCACGACGGGCGTAGCTGGATCGAACACCAAATCCCGGGTTGGATTTCGACAAGAGATCCTAACTGCCGCGACAGGCAGGACAGCGACACAGGCGGCGACGCCCCAGCTTCCTGACCTGTTCCAGACAATTCGGCGCCGATCCTGAGGATAGGCGCCCAACCGAAGGAACAAAACCATGGAAGTCATTCTTCTCGAACGCGTTTCCCGGCTCGGCCAGATGGGCGACACCGTCAGGGTCAAGGACGGGTTCGCCCGAAATTTCCTGCTGCCGCAGGGCAAGGCGCTGCGCGCCAACGAAGGTAACAAGAAGAAGTTCGAGGGACAGCGCGCCCAGCTCGAAGCTCGGAACCTGGAGCGCAAGTCCGAGGCCGCGCAGATTGCTGAAAAGCTCGACGGCAAGAGCTTCATCGCCGTGCGCTCGGCCGGCGAGACCGGTCAGCTCTATGGTTCGGTGTCGACGCGCGACATCGCCGAGCTGTTGACGGCGGAAGGTTTTTCGGTGAACCGCAACCAGATCCTGCTCAATCAGCCGATCAAGACCATCGGCGTCACCAACGTTGCGATCGCGCTGCACCCGGAAGTCGAGGTCACCATCACGCTCAACATTGCCCGCACGGCCGACGAAGCCGAACGCCAGGCCAAGGGCGAAACGCTGACCACCGCCGAAGCCATCTACGGCGAAGACATCAACGACAATGCGCGGCCGGAAAATTTCTTCGATCCGAACGCGGAGTTCGAGGGCGGCGAAGACAACGGCTGATCGTTGTTCGCCGGCATTCGTCGGCTAATACCTATCTGGACCAATGCCCGGGCCTCGCACCCGGGCATTTTTATGCCAAATGGAACTTTTCGAACCCCTATATCTTGATGCAGAATAGGACAGCATGTCTGGCCGAGAGGGGACAATTGGTCATGAATATTCTGCTTAAGCGCGTTCTCGACCGCCTGGTCCGCACAGGCAATCTCAAGGTGACAGGGCCGCAAGGCTCGATGGTGACTTTTGGTGACGGCAGCGGCGAGCCGGTGCACATGCACATCAAGACAAGGCATGCCGAGCGCGCCATCACTTTCGATCCGATGCTGGCGGTGCCGGAAGCCTACATGGACGGTGAACTCGACATTATCGAGGGCGGCGTGCTGGGGGTGATGCGCATTGCGTTCCAGAACATGGGCAGCGGCGGCATCGATGCCACCTGGTCGAAGGCGATCGAGGGTCTGCGCCACGCCTTCCGGCGCCTGCAGCAGATCAACACGGCGTCGCGGGCGCGCCGCAACGTGCAGCGCCACTACGATCTGTCGGGCGACCTCTATCGCCTCTTCCTCGATGAGGACATGCAGTATTCCTGCGCCTATTTCGAGCAGCCGGACATGACGCTCGATGAGGCCCAGGCGGCCAAGAAGCGCCATATCGCCGCCAAGCTCAGGCTGAAAGCGGGCCAGACGGTACTCGACATCGGCTCCGGCTGGGGCGGGCTTGGGCTCTATCTAGCCAAGGCGTTCGACGTCGACGTGCAAGGCGTGACGCTGTCGACCGAGCAGCACGGCGTCGCCACCGACCGCGCGCACGCGCAAGGCCTGCAAAACCGGGTGCATTTCGACCTCAAGGACTATCGCGAGCTCAATGAGCGTTTCGACCGCATCGTCTCGGTCGGCATGTTCGAGCATGTCGGCGTCAATCATTTCCGTACCTTCTTCGACAAGTCGGCGACGCTGCTGAAGCCGGACGGTGTCATGCTGCTGCACACGATCGGCCGTTCCGGTGTGCCGTGGGCGACCAGCGCCTTCATTCGCAAATACATCTTCCCCGGCGGCTATATCCCGTCGCTCTCCGAAGTGATGCCGGCTATCGAAAAATCGGGGCTCGTCGTCACCGACATCGAGGTTCTGCGGCTGCATTATGCCGAGACGCTGAAGCATTGGGGCGAGCGCTTTGCCGCCAACCGCGACAAGGCCAAGGCGATCTATGACGAGCGCTTCTGCCGCATGTGGGAGTTCTATCTTGCTGCCTCGGAAGCTGCCTTCCGATGGCAGGATCTGGTGATCTTCCAAATCCAGATCGCCAAGAAGAACGACACGCTGCCGGTGACGCGCGACTACATGGCCAGTTGCGAGAAGGCGCTGGAGATGCGCGATCTTGGACGTCGTGAAAAGGCTCCTGCGGCCAAGCCCACTCGCCGCCGCAAGGTGGCGGATCCGGAATAGACCGCTGGCGATCGCGCCATTGCCGCTTGCCATTGCCGGCTGGCACGCTGAAAAAGGTCTCGTCAACGCGGGACCTTTGTTCATGACCTACCTCCTCTACGTCGCCGCCGCACTTGCCGAGATCGCCGGCTGCTTCTCGTTCTGGGCGTGGTGGCGGCTGGATAAGTCGCCGCTGTGGTTGGCGCCCGGTCTCGTCTCACTGGTGCTATTCGCGTGGCTGCTGGCGCTTGTCGACACCAGTGCGGCGGGCCGGGCCTATGCCGCCTATGGCGGCATCTACATTGCCGCCTCGCTGGTCTGGCTATGGTTGGCGGAAGGCGTGCACCCCGACAGTTGGGATCTTGCCGGTGCCACGATGTGCATCATTGGCGCCTCGGTCATCGTGCTCGCACCTCGGGCTGCGTAGACCATGGAACTGCCCGCCCCGCTTAGACAAGGCGTCGACCGCCTTCTCGAACAGGTGCCGTTGCCGATGATCAAGCAAGCGGCCAAGACGCTGTCGGACCGCTACCGCGCCGAGTTGCGCGATGGCCGCCTGCACATGGCCGAAGAAATGGCGGTTAAGGCCTATCTGGCAACGCGGCTTCCGGCGACCTATGCGGCCGTCCATGCCAGCCTCGATGCGGTGGGCGAGTCTCGGCCCGACTATGCTCCGAAGACCTTGCTCGATGTCGGCGCCGGCCCTGGCACGGTGCTTTGGGCCACAATCGATCTCTGGCCCGATCTCGAACAGGCAGTGCTGCTCGAGGCCGGTGCCGCGGTGCGGCGGGTCGGCGAGGCGCTTGCCGCCGAGGCAATCCATGCCAAGACCGCCTGGCTGACCGGCGACGTCACCATCGACCTGGTCGATCTGGAGCCGGCCGAACTGGTGACTTCGGCTTATGTGCTGGATGAGATCGCGCCGGCATCGCTGGCAAAACTAATCGACCGGCTCTGGCAGCTGACCGCCGACACGCTGCTGGTCGTCGAGCCAGGCACGCCGGCCGGCTGGCAGCGCATCCTTGCCGTGCGGCGGCAGCTGATCGAGGCGGGGGCGCACGTGCTCGCGCCCTGCCCGCATGAGGCGCCCTGCCCACTTGTCGCTCCCGACTGGTGCCATTTCGCCCGCCGCGTCGCCCGCTCGCGCCTGCACCGTCTGGCCAAGGATGCCGAGGTGCCGTGGGAGGACGAAAAGTTCATCTTTGTCGCCGCTTCCCGTCATCCGGCCGCTCCGCCCCGCGCGCGGGTGATCGCACCGCCGAAATCGGGCTCCGGCAAGGTCTTGCTGAAGCTTTGCCAACAGGATGGTCATGCTGCCGAGCGACTGTTCACCAAGCGCGACGGCGAGACGTTCAAGGCCGCGCGGCGACTGGACTGGGGTGACCCCTTGCCGGAATGATCGGCAGCTATTTTCCTGTTTTGTTCTCGCCCAAGAACGGCTAGGCTCGCCATCTTGATTCGAGTCAATCGAGATTCTTTCCACCGAAGTATCTTGGCTGTGAATCGCGGGCATCAAAGTTGGTTGGTTGGGGACTGATGCAGATAAGTCATCACCGACTTGTCTCGTTCTGATATCGAGAGACCGGGATCAGGACCGGGGACATCATGGCAGAGGCAGCACGAAAATTCGGCGTGGCGGAAACACCGCTCTATCGCGAGGCGCCGAACAACATCGAGGCCGAGCAGGCGCTGCTCGGTGCCATCCTGGTCAACAACGATGCCTTCTATCGCGTCTCCGACTTTCTGAAGCCTGGCCATTTCTACGAGCCGTTGCACAGGAAGATCTTCGAGGTCGCGGCCGAGCTCATCCGCATGGGCAAGATCGCGACGCCGATCACGCTGAAGACCTTCCTGCCGGCCGACGAGAAGGTCGGCGACATGACGGTGGCGCAATATGTCGTGCGGCTGGCGGTCGAGGCCGTCACCGTCGTCAACGCCACCGACTATGGCCGCGCCATCTACGATCTGGCCACGCGCCGCGCGCTGATCACCGTCGGCGAGGACATGGTCAACATCGCCTATGACGCGCCGGTCGACATGTCGCCCTCCGACCAGATCGAGGACGCCGAGCGGCGGCTGTTCGAGCTGGCCGAGACCGGCCGCTACGACGGCGGCTTCGAGAGCTTCACCGACGCTGTCAAGACGGCGGTCGACATGGCCAATGCCGCCTATATGCGCGACGGGCATTTGTCGGGCGTCGCCACCGGCTTGCGCGACCTCGACCGTCGCATGGGCGGCCTGCAGTCGTCCGACTTGATCATCATTGCCGGCCGCCCCGGCATGGGTAAAACCTCGCTCGCCACCAACATCGCCTTCAATATCGCGGAGGCGTATGTCCCGGCGCAGCAGGCCGACGGCTCGTTCAAGGCGGCCAATGGCGGCGTCGTCGGCTTCTTTTCGCTCGAAATGTCATCCGAACAGCTCGCCACCCGCATTATTTCCGAACAGACCGAAATCCCGTCGTCGAAAATCCGCCGCGGCGAGATCAGCGAGATGGATTTCGAAAAGCTCGTCGCCTGTTCGCAGACCATGCAGAAAATCCCGCTGTTCATCGACCAGACCGGCGGTATTTCCATCGCTCAGCTGTCCGCCCGCGCGCGTCGCCTGAAGCGCCAGCGCGGTCTCGACGTCATCGTCATCGACTATATCCAGCTGATGCAGGGATCGAGCGCGAAATCATCGCAAAACCGCGTCCAGGAAATCACCGAGATCACCACCGGGCTCAAGGCATTGGCCAAGGAGCTGGCGGTGCCGATCATCGCGCTGTCGCAGCTGTCGCGCCAGGTCGAGAGCCGCGACGACAAGCGCCCGCAGCTTTCGGATCTGCGCGAATCGGGCTCCATCGAGCAGGACGCCGACGTGGTGCTGTTCGTCTACCGCGAGGAATATTATCTGAAGAACCGCGAGCCGAAGCCGGGCACCGACGAATACATCAAGTGGGAACACGAGATGAACGAGATGCGCGGCAAGGCCGAGGTAATCGTCGCCAAGCAGCGCCACGGCCCAACGGGATCGGTCAGCCTCGCGTTTCAGGGCGAATTCACCCGCTTCTCGGACCTTGCGGAAGAGCATCATTTGCCGGATCGGTTCGAGTAGGCATTGTCGCGGAGCAGCCGATTGGACTTTAGCGATATCTACCAAAGGATAAAATTCGAAGAGTATAACATCTCCGAGGATGAACGCGCGCAACTCACTGAATATTTGAGATCTGCCCGGTCAATTTCTCGCACGGAATCGCACGCCGGTTTGCTGGTGTTCTGCTACTCAAGCGAACCTACGCCCGAGAACGTTGAATTGGTGAGGAAATTCCTTGCCAAGCATGTCGAAGACTATACGCGAAGCGCGGCAGTGACCGGTCTTTATCGAGTTTGGAAATTGGGAGCGACAGCTGACATCGACGATCTGCTGAGTTTTTTGGCCCTTTCGTTGGACGAAACTCGGCACGACACCTCTCTGGCGGCGATCGGGTGCGCATTCCTTTTGATGCACCGGCTCAATGATCGTCGCCTCTCGACTGCCCTTATGAGATTGCTGGAGACGTTGCACGATGAAGTCGGGCGAGAGAACGACTTCGCGGTCGGTCTGTTCAGATATGCGTGTTGGTCGGCATACGACAATTGGGCTCTGAGAAACGGCCAGCGCCGCACTCATTTCGATACGATCGAAGATGCTTTGCCGGTTTACTGGGATCGTCCCAAATACCTCTTGGAACCAATAAACTGATGGCCAAATCCCGTATCCAGTTCATCTGCCAGAATTGCGGTTCGGTGCATCAGCGTTGGGCCGGCAAATGTGATGCCTGCGGCGAGTGGAACACGCTGGTCGAGGAAGGCACGTCGGGCGGCATCGGCTCCGGCCCGGCCAACACCCGCAACGCCCGCAAAGGCCGCGCCGTGGTGCTGACCAGCCTCTCCGGCGACATCGAGGACGCGCCGCGCATCGTCTCCGGCATCGGCGAACTCGACCGCGCCACCGGCGGCGGCTTCGTGCGCGGCTCGGCGCTTTTGGTCGGCGGCGATCCCGGCATCGGCAAGTCGACGCTGCTCACCCAGGCTGCAGCCGCACTGGCGGCAAAGGGCCACCGCATCGTCTACGTCTCCGGTGAAGAAGCGGTCGCCCAGATCAGGCTGCGCGCCCAGCGGCTCGGCGTCGCCGACACCCCGGTCGAACTCGCCGCCGAGACCAACGTCGAGGACATCCTCGCCACCATTGCCGATGGCAAGCGGCCGGACCTGGTCATTCTCGATTCGATCCAGACGCTATGGACCGACATGGCCGATTCAGCGCCCGGCACGGTGACCCAGGTGCGTGCCGCCGCCCAAGCGATGATCCGCTATGCAAAATCCACAGGGGCGGCGATCGTTCTGGTCGGCCATGTCACCAAGGAGGGCCAGATCGCCGGTCCACGCGTCGTCGAGCACATGGTCGACGCGGTGCTCTATTTCGAGGGCGAAGGCGGCCACCACTACCGCATCCTGCGAACGGTCAAGAACCGCTTCGGGCCAACCGACGAGATCGGCGTCTTCGAAATGTCGGACAAGGGCTTGCGGGAAGTCGCCAACCCGTCCGAGCTTTTCCTCGGTGAACGTCACGCGAAGTCGCCGGGTGCCGCGGTTTTCGCCGGCATGGAAGGCACACGGCCGGTGCTGGTCGAGATCCAGGCGCTGGTAGCACCTTCGACGCTCGGCACGCCACGCCGCGCCGTCGTCGGCTGGGACGGCGCCCGGCTGTCGATGATCCTGGCGGTTCTGGAAGCCCATTGCGGCGTTCGCTTCGGCACGCACGACGTCTATCTCAACGTTGCCGGCGGCTACCGCATTTCGGAGCCGGCGGCCGACCTGGCGGTGGCGGCGGCACTGGTTTCCTCGCTCACCGGTCTTGCCCTTCCCGCCGATTGCGTCTATTTCGGCGAAATCAGCCTTTCGGGGGCGGTGAGGCCGGTTGCGCATGCGCAGCAGCGCCTCAAGGAAGCCGAAAAGCTGGGTTTCGCAAGCGCGGTTCTGCCCTTGGGCAGCGAGGAACTTGTTGGTGGTAATGGGGCCGGGGGGATCGGAGCCGGCGCTTTCCAGCCCACCGAGCTTGCCGATCTCGTGGCGCGCATAGCCGGCTCTCGGCGCAGCCGCGCCGACGAGCAAGACTGATGCGGCTCGTCGAGTCGTGAAAAAGAGATCGGAGCGGGGCGAAAAACATGCCGATTACGCTGCTTGACGGAATTCTCGTCGGCTTCACCCTGGTCTCGGCGATGCTCGCCATGGTTCGCGGCTTTTCGCGCGAGATCCTGTCGATCATCTCCTGGGCAGTTGCCGCTGCGGCGGCCTTCTTCTTCTACAAGCCGGTGCTGCCTTACATTCAGCCCTATATCGACAACGAAAAGGCAGCCATGGCGGCGGCCGCCGGTATCGTCTTCATTGTCGCGCTGATCGTCGTTTCCGTCATCACCATGAAGCTCGCCGACTGGATCATCGATTCCAGGATCGGCGCGCTCGATCGCACACTTGGCTTCCTCTATGGCGCGGCGCGCGGCATCCTGGTGGTCGCGGTCGCACTGCTGTTTTTCAATTGGCTGGCCGGCGCCAAAGCTCCAGGCTGGATTGCCAACGCCAAGTCAAAGCCGCTGCTCGAATCGATCGGTGCCAAGCTGGAAAGCCTGCTGCCCGAGGATCCGGAAAACGCCATCCTCAACAAGCTCAATCCGAATCAGCCGGCCACCGAGACGCCTCTGGCCCCCGACGCGCCTGCAGCGGAAGCACCTGCCGCCGGCGACGACGCCACTGCTCCGGCACCCGATGACAGCGACGCTCCGCCGGCCGACAATGCGCCCGCGACGCCGGCACCTGCAAACCCGGCGCCGGCAAACTGATTTCGGCAGACTTGCTCGCCTCGAGACTGTCGATCATGTGAACGTCGCACGACGTGCGTTGCTTTCGATGCGCTATGACCTTATATGGCGACTTTAGCGGAGCTTGAGCCCCCAATGGCAGCCTCAGTGGCAGACGCAGACGACGTGCTTTCCGCCGAAGCCGACGACCATTTCCACGACGAATGCGGCGTGTTCGGTATTTTCGGCCGGCAGGACGCCGCAGCCATCGTCACGCTCGGCCTGCATGCGTTGCAGCATCGAGGCCAGGAAGCGGCCGGCATCGTTTCCTATGACGGCACCCAATTCCATGTCGAACGCCATGTCGGCCTGATCGGCGACACCTTCACCAAGCAGCGTGTCATCGACAGCCTGCAAGGCAACCGTGCCATCGGCCACACACGCTATGCCACCACCGGTGGCGCTGGCTTGCGCAACATCCAGCCTTTCTTCGCCGAACTTGCCGATGGCGGCTTTGCCGTCGCCCATAACGGCAATCTCACCAACGCCATGACCGTTCAGCGCGCCCTGCAGAAGCAGGGCGCCATCTTCTCTTCCACCTCCGACACCGAGACGCTCTTGCATCTGGTCGCCACCAGCAAGGAGCGCGACCTGAATTCGCGTTTCATCGATGCGGTGCGCCAGGTCGAAGGTGCCTTCTCGCTGGTGGCAATGACGTCCAAGAAGATGATCGGCTGCCGCGACCCGCTCGGTATCCGGCCGCTGGTGCTTGGCGATCTCGACGGCGCCTGGATTCTCGCCTCCGAAACCTGCGCGCTCGACATTATCGGGGCGCGTTTCGTGCGCGACCTGAAGCCCGGCGAAATGGTCGTCGTCACCAGCAAGGGAATCGAGAGCCTGTTCCCGTTCGAGCCGCAGAAGACCCGCTTCTGCATTTTCGAATATGTCTACTTCGCCCGGCCGGATTCTTCGGTCGAAGGCCGCAATGTCTACGAGGTACGCAAGCGCATCGGCGCCGAGCTGGCGCTGGAGAGCCCGGTCGAGGCCGACATCGTCGTGCCGGTGCCGGATTCGGGCACACCGGCGGCGATCGGCTTTTCGCAGGCCGCGGGCATCCCGTTCGAGCTCGGCATCATCCGCAATCACTATGTCGGCCGCACCTTCATCCAGCCCGGCGATTCGATCCGCCACATGGGCGTCAAGCTTAAGCACAACGCCAATCGCCGCATGATCGAAGGCAAGCGTGTGGTGCTGGTCGACGATTCGATCGTACGCGGCACCACCAGCCAGAAGATCGTGCAGATGGTGCGCGATGCCGGCGCCAAGGAAGTGCATATGCGCATCGCCTCGCCGCCGACGCGCGCCTCCTGCTTTTACGGCGTCGACACACCGGAAAAGTCGAAGTTGCTGGCCTCGCGCATGTCGGTGGAGGAGATGGCCGAGTTCATCCGCGTCGATTCGCTCGGCTTCCTCTCGATCGACGGGCTCTACCGGGCCGTCGGCGAAGCCGGCCGCGACAATGAACAGCCGCAATTCTGCGACGCCTGTTTCACCGGCCAGTATCCGACCCGGCTTGCCGATTTCGAAGGCTCCGACAATGTCCGCACGCTGTCGCTATTGGCGGCAGGCGGGTCGTAAGGTTGCCGGATCGCCATTTGTCTTCGCCAGGTTACCCTCCTCTGCCCTGCCGGGCATCTCCCCCTCAAGGGGGGAGATCGGCTGAACTGTCGACTTTCGCCAATCGCGACGGTCGCAGAACAGGCGCTGAGCCTGATGAGGGCCAATCTCCCCCCTTGAGGGGGAGATGCCCGGCAAGGCAGAGGGGGGTGCTTCACGCCGACCTCATGGAAGTTCAAGCATGACCCTCGATCTCTCCGGCCGCGTTGCGGTCGTCACCGGCGCCTCGCGCGGTATCGGCTATTTCATCGCCAGGGAGCTTGCCGCAGCCGGTGCGCATGTGATTGCGGTTGCCCGCACCGTCGGCGGGCTGGAAGAGCTCGACGACCAGATCAAAGCAGGCGGCGGACAAGCGACGCTCGTCCCGCTCGATCTTGCCGACATGGCGGGGATCGACCGGCTGGGCGGCGCCATCCACGAGCGCTGGGGCAAGCTCGACATACTGGTCGCCAACGCCGCTGTGCTCGGCGTCATCGCCCCGATCGGCCATGTCGAGGCAAAGACCTTCGAGAAGGTGATGACCATCAACGTCACCGCAACATGGCGGCTGATCCGCTCGGTCGACCCGCTGCTGAGGCTTTCCGATGCCGGCCGCGCTATCGTGCTGAGCTCCAGCCTGGCCCACTCCGCACGCGCCTTCTGGGCGCCTTATGCGGCGTCGAAGGCGGCGGTCGAGGCCATGACGCGTTCGTGGGCCCATGAGACCGAAAACCTGCCGCTCAGGGTCAACGCCGCCGATCCCGGGGCAACGCGCACCGCGATGCGGGCGCAGGCCGTACCCGGCGAGGATCCGGAAACGCTGCCGCACCCTTCGGAGATTGCCAAGCGTATCGTGCCGTTGGCCAGCCCTGCGCTCAAGGAGACGGGGCTGATCTTCCAGGCCAAGCACAACCGCTTTGTCGCCTACCGGCAGCCGGAGTAAGCGGCCTTGCATCACGCGGCTGTGATGCCGTGGCTTAACGCCGCGCTTCGGCCCAGCTTTCGCCGCTTGGCCGGAGTTGCTAGGATCGCACCGACTCCCAAAACAAGCAGAGCGAGGAAACACCCATGGCGGCACCGAGCGTAGCGTTGGTCTGGTATCTGGTGATCGCCGGCCCGCAAGGCGGCATGGTCGTGCTGCCCAGCACCTTCGACACCCGCGAACAGTGCACCTCCGCCGTCACCGAATACCAGAAGCAGCCGACGCCGGCCGGCTGGTCGGTGCAGTGCGTGCCGAGTGCCTCGCCGTTCGCGGACGAGGGCGACGCCGAGGAGCCGTCGGCGCAGTAGGAGCGTCATCTCCTCCCTTGAGGGGGAGAGATTGGCACATCAGCGTCGCGCGCTTACCGTCAATTCGGGCTTCTGGCTGATGGTCTGGAGCACCACGCAGTAGCGCTCGGTCAACTTGATCAGCGCATCGATGCGCTCCTGCGGCTCGTCGGTGTCGAGGCCGAATGTCAGCCGGATGGCGCGGAAGCCAACAGGCGCATCCCTCGCCACGCCAAGCGTGCCGCGAAAGTCGAGATCGCCTTCGGCTTCCACTGTGGCGGCCCCAAGCTTGAATTCCAGCGCCGTGGCCACCGCCTTCAGCGTGACGCCGGCGCAAGCCACCAGCGCCTCCAGCAGCATGTCGCCGGAGCAGAGTTCGAGCCCGGTGCCGCCGGTCGCCGGATGCAGCCCGGCAATGGCGATCGCCCTGCCCGTCTCGACCTTGCAGGCGATCGATTGGTCGTCGATCGAGCCTTTGGCGCGGAGAGTAATCAGCGCGCGCGAGGCGTCGTCGCGATAGGCCTCCTTCAGCGGTGCCTGCATGGCCTTCAATGCAATCGCGTCCATTTCATTTCTCTCCCATAGTTGCCTGGCTTCGCTGCTTAACGGCGGTGTCGCCTGCCCCAAACGCAAGTCCCCGCTGGCGTAGCGCTTGGCAGGGTTTCGCCCGTATAGCCTGACGATACGGGGAGCATCCAACGCCTTCACACCCTCTCTCGCAACACATTCGTAAGGCCGCCGGACATATGGCCGATAACGCCATCCTGGAAACCCGCGAAAGGGCTTCGCCGGCAGCCTGTTCACCGGGGCTGCCGGTCTGCTGTTTCGATGCACGACGCCTCGATCAAGCTGACACTATGGTGTCAGGACGGGGCAGCGTAGGCTGGTGAAATGACGGAATCGCTGGACATGTCAGGCACAGTGGAAAGCGCCCGCGAACGTACCCTTGGCATCATCCTGGTCTCGGCGTCGGCGGCCGTCTTCGGCCTCACCGGCGTGCTGACCAAATCGATCCATTCCGACCCGCTGACCATCACCTGCTGGCGCGGCTTCGTCGGCTCGATCCTGATCAGCCTCTATGTGCTATGGCGCCGCCAGCGCTCCGGCGGTCGCGACAGCCTGCGGCTCGGCTGGCGCGGCTGGCTGCTGGCGATCGAGGGCGCGCTCGCCAGCATCGCCTTCATCTCGGCGTTCAAGTTCACCTTTGTCGCCAATGTCGCCATCATCTACGCCACCGCCCCTTTCGTCACCGCGCTGCTGGCCCTCCTGTTGGTCCGCGAACCGTTCCGGCTGCAGACGCTTGCTGCCGCTGCCGTGTCACTATGCGGGGTGGCGATCATGGTCTGGTCGGGCTTCGGCACCGGCCATCTGTTCGGGGACGGGCTGGCGCTGCTGATGACGATCGGCAGCGCCCTCTACATGATCATGGTGCGCACCTTCCGCGATACGCCGGTGGTGTGGGCGGGTGCGGTGTCGGCATTCCTTTTGTTCGTGCTCGGCTGGTTCGTCACCGATCCGCTGGCCGTCTCGGCCAGGGACGCATTGCTTCTAGCCACCTTCGGCTCCTCGTTCGCGCTTGCCTCGATCCTGTGGACGGAGGGCGCCCGGCTCATTCCGGCGGCCGAGTCCGGACTGCTGGGTTCGGCCGAAGTGCCATTCGCGATCCTGTTCGCCTTCCTGTTCCTGGCGGAGATCCCGCCGGCGGCCAGCATGGTCGGCGGCGCAATCGTGCTTTGCGCGGTGTTCGCTCACGCCGGCCGTGACTGGCTGATGGCCAGGCAGCGCGCAGCGGATGCATGACCAAAATCCTCGCCACGCCCGAGGGCGAGTTGGAGGTCCGATCACGCGAAATCCGTGCCTGAAAATAAATTTGAAAAGTCATGGAACCATCATCGGGCTCAGGCATTATGGCTGCGACGGGCCACCCCCAAGTCCCCCCAAACCCCTCGGCCCGTCCTACTCAGAAGCCGACCGCAAGGTCGGCTTTTTCTTTGCTGACTCAACTGGCCAAGCCCAGGTTGCCGCTGAACAACGCGGCCAGATCCTGCGCCGGCCGGTCGGCATCCTCACGCAAGCGGATGGCGAATTCGGCGACCGGCACCGGCGGCAGATCAAGATCGCGCGGCGCCTCGACGATGCCGGAATGAGCGAAGCGCGCCGTCCTCAACGTCAAAGCGATGCCAGCGTGTACCGCCGTACGCAGGCCGGCAAGGCTGGCACTGCCGGCAGCAATGCGATAGCGGCGGCCGGCCGCATCCAGTGCACTGGTCGCTGCATCGCGAAACCCGCAATGGGGATCGAGCAGCGCCAAGGGCAATTCCTCCTGGCGGGTGGCCAAGCCGTTTTGTGAGCAAAGCCAGATCATTGGCTCTTTGAGCACGCCGACTTCGTCCCGCGTCGGCACCTGTCGCATGGCAATGGCCAGATCAAGGGTGCCGGCTTGCAAAGCCTGCGCCAGTTCGGCGGAGCGGCCGACGCGCAATTCGATCCTGACGCGCGGATGGCTGACAGCGAAGGCCCTGAGAAGCTGCGGCAAGCCGCTGTCGGCGAAATCCTGCGTCGTGCCGATGGCGACGCGCCCATCAGCATGCGCCCCCTTGAGGGCCAGCCACGCCTCGCGGTGCGCAGCAAGAATGCGCCGCGCGTGGCCGACCAGATCCTCGCCTGCCGGCGTCAGGCCACGCCCTCGCCCCTGCGGCACCAGCAACGGTTCGCCGACTATATCCTCCAGCCGCTGCATCTGCGCGGTCACCGCCGACGGCGAGCGGCCGACGATCGACGCCGCCTGCACCAGCGAGCCGCTATCGACGAAAGCGAGGAAAGTTTTGAGGAGGTCGGGATCGAGCGCCTGCATAGTTCGATAATATCTAAGTGTTTATCAAAAACAATTCGATTTTTCTGACGCAAGAACGATGGCATGATTTTCTCGACGGCGAAGAGACGCCGCTTGAAACCGAGGAGAAGAAACATGCCGATCATCAATGTCAGCGTTACCGGCAAGCCCGATGCCGCTTTGTCCGCCGCTATCGCCAAAGAGGTGACCGAACTGACGGCCACGCATCTGCGCAAGGACGCGACGATCACAGCCGTCGCCATTTCCTATCTCGACCCCGAGCACTGGTTCGCCGGCGGCAAGTCGCTGGCCCAGCACGGTGCTAGCACGGCTTGGCTCGACATCAAGGTCGTCGACGGCACCAACACCAAGCTCGAACTGGAGGCCTATCTCCAAGCAATCTTTGCCGCATTCGGCCAGCTGCTAGGCAAGGTCCATGAGGAAAGCTATGCCCTCGTGCACGAAGTGCCGGCGGCCGCGTATGGCTTTGGCGGCAAGACGCAGGAATTCCGCTTCATCAGCGGGAGGATGAAGGCGGCGTAGCTGCGATTTGTTGAGAAGGCAGCCGAGCCCACTGATAGCAGGAGAGACTGAAAAATGAAGCCGCATTGACGTTGATCCAACTTCGGCTAGGTTCTCACCCGAAGCGGCCACTGAAGAGCCGCGACGTGAGACTGTTGGGAGATGCGGCGATGATCCTGACACTGGCGCTGCTTGCGGGTCTTGTCACGGCCTGGCTGCTGATCGGCGTGGTGGAGAAGTTCCGCCTCGGCCTGCGCTTGAGCCAGGCGCTGCTCTACGTGCCGTTCAAGCTCGCCTACCGGATCAACGACGAGCGCATCAAGATTGCCCGCAAGTCGGCGGCCCCGGTCATCTACGTCGTCTGGCATCAGTCGCGCCTCGAGCCGGCGCTGATGCTGTCGCTGCTGCCGGAGGACACGCTGCACATTCTCGACCCGGCTTCGGCCAGATCGCCCTGGCTGGAACCATGGCGCGAGCTTGGCCGCACCATCGCTTTCAACGCCGAGCATGTCTTCGTCAGCCGCAGACTGGTGCGCGTGCTGAAGGGCAAGGGCCGGCTCGCCGTTTACCTGCCGAATGCGGTCGAGCCCGACGTCAAGTCGTTTCGGTTGTTCCGCGCCATCACCCGTATCGCCATGCAGGCCGACGCTCGCATCGTGCCGATCTTCGTTGCCGGCGCGCGCAGCCTGCCCGCGTCGCTGACGCCGGCAGACAAGGCGCCGCGCCACTGGTTCCCGCAGCTGTCGATCAGCGCGCTGGAGCCGATGACCATCGCCGAGCTGGTGGCGCGGAACCCCAATCAGGCCTCCAATACCAATGCGCTGTTCGATCGCTTCGCCGAGGCCAGGCTTTTTGGCAGTGATCTCGACCGAGGGCTGTTCCTTGCCATGCGTGACGCCGCCGACCGTGTCGGCGCTTCGCACCCAATTATCGAAGACATCATCGGCGGTGCGCTGAGCTACCGGAAAATGTTTATCGGTGCCAGGGTTTTGGGCCGCCGCTTCGAGGCAATGACAGCGCCGAGCGAAGCGGTTGGGCTGCTCCTGCCCAACGCCAATGGCCTCGTGCTGGCGTTCGTCGGTGTTTTGTCGGCTGGGCGAGTGGCAGCAATGATCAACTATACCGCCGGCCCAGCGAGCGTCACCGCCGCCATCCGCACGGCGGTGATCCGCACCGTGGTCTCCTCACGCGCCTTTGTCGAAAAGGCCAACCTCGCCGACATAGTCGAGGCGGTGGAAAAGGGCGGAGCGAAACTGCTGTGGCTGGAGGATGTTCGCGCAAGCGTGACCGTGCTGGACAAGCTCGCTGCCGCCTTGCTGTGGCGATGGCCGTTGCAGCGCCAGGATGCAGCCAAGCCGGCGGTGATCCTGTTCACCTCCGGCTCGGAAGGCACACCCAAGGCAGTTGTGCTGTCGCACCGGAACCTTCTTGCCAATGCCATGCAGGCCGAAGCCCGCATCACCATCTCGCCGGTCGACATCCTGCTCAACGTGCTGCCGGTGTTCCACTCGTTCGGCCTGACCGGTGGCACCATCTTGCCGCTGGTCACCGGCGTAAAACTGTTCCTCTACCCCTCACCGCTCCACTACAAGCTTATTCCGGAGGTGGCGCGCAAGGTCCGGCCAACGGTGATGTTCGGCACCGACACGTTCCTCGCCAACTATGCCCGCACCGCCAAGGACGGCGATTTTTCCAGCCTGCGCTTTGTCGTCGCCGGTGCCGAGGCGGTGAAGCCGGAGACGCGCCGGGTTTATCGCGAACGCTTCCAGGCCGAGATCATCGAAGGTTTTGGCTTGACCGAGGCCGCACCGGTGGTTGCCGTCAACACCGCCATCCACGGTCGCGACGGCACGGTCGGGCGGCTGCTGCCGGCCATGCGCATGAAACTCGAACCGGTCGAAGGCATTAGCGACGCCGGCCGGCTGTGGCTCGACGGGCCGAACCTGATGATGGGCTACATGACCGCCGATCGGCCGGGCGAGCTACAGCCGCTCGAAGGCTGGCACGACACCGGCGATATCGTCTCGGTCGATCGCGAGGGCTTCATCACCATTCGCGGCCGCGCCAAGCGCTTCGCCAAGATCGCCGGCGAGATGGTATCGCTTGGTGCGGTCGAGATGCTGGTGCAGTCGCTGTGGCCGGAAGAGCATCACGCCGTGGTGGCGGTGCCGGACAGACGGCGCGGCGAGCGCCTCGTCCTGGTCACCACCGCCGACAGTGCCAATCCCGACGAATTGCGCGAATTCGGCAAGAAGGCCGGGGCGGCCGAACTGATGGTACCGAACGACATCGTCAAGGTCGAGGAAATCCCGGTGCTGGGCTCGGGCAAGACCGACTATGTCTCGACAAGAAAGCTGGCGCTCGAGAGGCTGGGACTGAGCGCTGCCGCCTGAGGTTTTCCAGACCTTTCCAAAACTCTAGAGGACCACTACCGATAACAGCAGAATGACGCCGACGGCCATCATCAGCAGGCCCGGCCAATTCTGTGACAAGCCGAGAAAACGGAGCCCGCGCCGCCGCGGCTCCAGAGTCGGACCTGGTGTTGCGAGATTGGGCCTCGGGCTATCCGGCGCGGTGGAGACAGCGGCCGGCTCACTGAGCCGCCCGCGCATGATGGCTGCAACCGCCATATATACGAGGCCGGCGACAGTCAGTAATGCGCCAATGAGGATGACAGCCATTTCTCGTTCCGATGATTCTGGGCCCGATGCGGCAGCTTGCGCGACGTTGACGATCACGAGCAGTCGCTCAAACGGACCTACCGACACAAACGGTCAGGCGCCCAGCAAGTTCCGAAAACGTGGTTTTGAAGGGCGTTCCACAGCGCCGCGTGCGAAATTGGCACCAAATCTGTCAGCCGATGTCCGAGGACGGTACCTTCTCGCCTTCGCGCTTGGCGCGTCTGGAATAGGCGCGCACGCTGAATGGCAAAAACAGCAAATAGCCGGCAACCGAAGCCGTCAGCGTATACCAGGGATAGGTCATCAAAAGCAGGACGTAGAGGACGACTGCGAGGATGATCGGCAGCACTCTGTCGCCCGGTATCCTGACGCTCTTGCCGGAATAGACGGGCAGTCGGCTGACCAGCAGGAACGCCACCAATATTGTAAAGCCGGTGGCAATGAAGGCCGCCAGGCGGCTGGGTTCAAGGCCAAGCCTGAGGAAGAACAGATAGAGCGGCAGCATCACCAGCACCGCACCCGCCGGCGCCGGCACGCCAACGAAATATTCGGTTTGCCACTGCGGACGGTCGAGCTCTTCGTCGAGCACGTTGAAGCGGGCAAGCCTCATCCCACAGGCGATGGTAAACAGCAGCGCCGCGATCCAACCCGGCGAACCTGCCCTGTCGAGCAGAAAGGCATAAAGCACTAGCGCCGGTGCCACGCCGAAATTGACGATATCGGCCAGCGAATCCATCTGGGCGCCGAATTTGGAGGTCGCCTTCAGCATTCGCGCCAGGCGGCCGTCGATACCATCGAGGAAGGCGGCGAGCAGTACCATCACCACCGCCGGCTCGAAGCGGCCTTCGAAGCCGAAGCGGATGCCGGACAGGCCGGCGCAGATGGCAAGCACGGTGACCAGATTGGGCAGCACCATGCGCATCGGGATTTCACGGATGCGCGGGCCGCCGCCGCCATGCGCCTCGAATTTCTTGAACGGCGGGGCCACCGGTCAGGAGATCCGCACGAGCGGCGTTGCGGCAACGCCGCCGAATTCCGCCAGCACCGTCTCACCGCCTACCGCCGTCTGGCCGACGGCAACGCGCGGCGTCGCCGTCGAGGGCAGGAATACGTCCACGCGCGAGCCAAAGCGGATCAGCCCGAAGCGCTCGCCGGTGCCGATGGCGCCGCCGGTCTCGGCCCAGCAGACGATCCGCCGCGCCACCAGGCCGGCGATCTGCACCGCAGCCACCGTGCCGTTGGGGCTCTCTATGACCAGCCCGTTGCGTTCGTTCTCGGTGCTTGCCTTGTCGAGTTCGGCGTTGAGGAATTTTCCTGGCCGATGCTCGATCCTGGAAATGCGGCCACGCACCGGGGCGCGGTTCACGTGGCAGGAAAAGACATTCATGAATACCGAGATGCGGGTCATTTCGCCGCCGCCGAGGCCAAGCTCGCGCGGCGGCACGGCCGGGCCGACGGCCGAGACGATGCCGTCCGCCGGGCTGACAACCAGCCGGTCGTCGATCGGCGTGACACGCTCGGGATCGCGGAAGAAATAAGCGCACCACGCGGTCAGAATGAGACCGATCCAGAACAGGGTCGAGGAGAAATAGCCAAGAAAAAGCGTCGCCGCGCCGAACGCAGCGATAAAGGGATAACCCTCGCGATGGATCGGAACGAACGCATTTTTGATCGTGTCAACGAGGCTCATGGGATGAGGGCAACCTTGGTTCCAAGTCCGGCCTCAATAGCGGAAACACCCCTTCGCCGCAACGCGACAATCAGGCGGTCGGGTGTTGGCGGTCGTGCCGCCTCAGGGGCGTCCTTGGCAGCATCCGGATTGCCGAAGTGGTCAACCGGAAATATGTTGATTGCGATTGTCGGCACGAAGCCCCCACGCCCGTCCTTGGCAAGACAGCGCCTCTCATCGGCCTTTCGGCCGTGACGATTTGCGCAAACCCGGAGGTTCTCGGCCCATGCAGAAATCAGCAGCCAGGCAAGCGCAAGTGGTGATGAACGGTCTGGCCTTTGGCGAGTCGCCTCGCTGGCACGATGGCCGGCTGTGGTTCTGCAACTGGGGCACAGGCCAGATCATCGCCATTGACGCCCTAGGCAACAGCGAGATCGCGCTCATCGTGCCGGCCACCCTGCCCTACTCCATCGACTGGCTGCCGGACGGGCGGCTGCTTGTCGTGTCCGGCCGCGAAGGGCTGATCCTCAGGCAGGAGGCTGACGGGACATTGGTCACCCATGCCGATCTGAGACATCTGTCGAAGTGTCCATGGAACGAGATCGTCGTCGACGGGCGCGGCAACATCTACGTCAATGGTGGTGGGCCGGCTCCGGCTTCCGGCCAGCATTTCGGCCCCGGCACCATCGTGCTGGTTACACCGGACGGCTCGGCTCGGCAGGTGGCTGAGAATCTCGCCTTCGCCAATGGCATGGCAGTGACGCCCGACAACAAGACGCTTGTCGTTGCCGAATCCCACGCCAACCGGCTGACCGCCTTCGACATCGCTGCCGATGGCCACCTTTCCAATCGGAGAGTCTGGGCCAATCTTGGCAACGGTTTTCCCGACGGCATCTGCCTCGATGCCGAAGGTGCCGCCTGGTACGCCGACGTTCCGAACAGGCATTGCGTGCGGGTGCGCGAGGGCGGCACAATGCTCGAAAGCGTCGACGTCGATCGCGGCTGTTTTGCCTGCATGCTCGGCGGCAGCGAGGGAAAAACGCTGTTCATCGTGGCCGCCGAATGGCGCGGCTTCGAACATATGATCAGCGATGCCCGTACCGGCCAGGTGCTCAGCATCGAGGCTACCGCGCCGGGAGCAGGCTGGCCATAGAGAGCTTACACCGCGGGAATCCGCTGGTAATTAGCGATATCGGCCCTGACGCCAAGTCGCGCAATGGTCTCCTGAGGATTGAAGCCGATGCGCTCATGCGCGGCCTTGATGATCGGCACGACCTTATCGACAGCGGCCTGCCCTTCCCATTCGACAATGGTCACGAGGTTGAACTCCCCCGGCCCCGAGAATTGCTCGAGCAGGAAATCCTGGACGAACCCTTGCTGCTGGCGCAGCAATTCATGCGTCATCCGGACCTTGGCAAGAATCTCCTCGCGAGCGTTGGCCGGAACGACAAACTTGTCCACCCGGAATACGCTGCCGCCACTAACTGCCTGATTTATCCCATTCATATCGATTGTCTCCGTTTTTGAACGACGCATCTTGCTGCGATCCAAAACGGCCTACGATCTCAACTTAAGTTGAGGTCAAGCACGAATTTCAGCTCACCTCCGAGGTGCGGCGGCGGACGACGACGCCGAACTCGTCGCTTTCGCGGGCAATGCGCAGCCGCTCCTCGGCCTCGCTTGCCTCGCGCTGCCGGTCCCACATCGATGCATAAAGGCCGCGCTTGGCCATCAAGGCGGCATGGGTGCCGCGCTCGGCGATCTGGCCGTCCTGCAGGACGATGATCTCGTCGGCCGAAATCACTGTAGACAGTCGATGGGCGATGACGAGGGTGGTGCGGCCCTGGCTGACCAGGTCCAGTGCCGCCTGGATCTCCTGCTCGGTGTGGCTGTCCAGCGCCGAGGTCGCCTCGTCGAGCATCAGGATCGGCGGTGCCTTCAAGATGGTGCGGGCAATCGCCACCCGCTGCTTCTCGCCGCCGGACAGTTTCAGCCCGCGCTCGCCCACCATTGAGCGATAGCCGTCGGGCAGCCGCTCGATGAACGGTCCGATCTGGGCCAGTTCTGCCGCCTTGCGCACATCCTCCTCGCTGGCGCCGATGCGGCCGTAGCGGATGTTGTAGGCGATGGTGTCGTTAAACAGCACCGTGTCCTGCGGCACCATGCCGATGGCGGCGCGCAAGCTCTCCTGCTTGACGTCGCGAATGTCCTGGCCGTCGATCAGAATCTTGCCGCGCTGAATGTCGTAGAAACGAAACAAAAGCCGCGAAATGGTCGACTTTCCGGCTCCGGAGGGGCCGACGATGGCCACCGTCTTGCCGGCCGGCACCTCGAAGCTGATGCCCTTCAGGATCTTGCGGTTGGGGTCGTAGGAAAAATGCACGTCACGGAACTCGACCTTGCCGGCATCGACGACCAGTGGCTTGGCGCCCGCCCGATCGACGATCTCGCGCTTGACGTCGAGCAGATCGAACATGTTTTCGATGTCGGTCAGGCCCTGGCGAATTTCGCGGTAGATCATGCCGATGAAATTCAGCGGCACCGAAAGCTGCATGAGCATGGCGTTGACGAAGACGAAATCGCCGACGCTCTGCGTGCCTGCCTTCACCTCGAGCGCCGACAGCACCATGACGACGGTCATGCCGATGCCGAAGATCACGCCTTGGCCGAAGTTCAGCCAGCCAAGCGAGGTCCAGGTCCTGGTCGCCGCCACCTCATAGCGCGCCGTGGAACGGTCGAAGCGCTCGGCCTCCATGGCTTCGTTGTTGAAATATTTGACTGTTTCGTAGTTAAGCAGCGAATCGATCGCCTTCGTGCTGGCTTCATTATCGCTGTCGTTCATCTCTCGGCGGATCGAAATACGCCAATCGCTCGCCCTGACGGTGAACCACACATAGAGCCAGACCGTGACCGCGATCACCAGCACGTAAAGCCAGCCATAGGTGACGGCGAAGATGCCGGCGGTGAGCGCGAATTCGACGATCGTCGGCGCCGTCGCCAGCATGGTGAAGCGGACGATCGTCTCGATGCCCTTGGTGCCGCGCTCGATGACACGCGACAGGCCGCCGGTGCGCCGTTCGAGGTGGAAGCGCAGTGACAATTCATGCATGTGTACGAAGGTGCGGAAGGCGAGCCGGCGCACGGCATGCTGGCCGACCCGTGCAAACAGGGCGTCGCGCAACTGGTTGAAGCCGAGTTGCACCAGCCGCACGGCATTGTAGGCGACGACCAGCATGACCGGCGCCAGCAGGAAGGCCGGCAGCGGCGGCGGAGATTTGGCGTCGCCGGCCAGTGCGTCGGTCGCCCATTTGAAGAAATAGGGTCCGGCCACCAGGGTCAGCTTGGCGGCAACCAGCAGCACGGTTGCCCACACAACCCGCGCCCTCAGGTCGGCGCGGTCGGCCGGCCACATATAGGGCCAGAGATTGCGCAACGTTCTGAAGGTCGAGCCGGAATCGGCGGAAACGGTTTTCTCGGCCATTCTTGTTTACCTTTTTATATCTTAGCGGCCGGAGCAGCAGGAATCGACCAGCGCGGCCAGCGACGCGGAAACATCGGCGAGCGCAGCACGGTCGAGCTCATAGCGCGAGCGCTGGCGGTCAGGCTCGAAGCGGATAAGCCCGGCTTCGACCAGAATCTTCAAATGCTGGGAAACGGTGGACTGCGCCAGGTCGAGATGCTCGACGACCTCGCGACAGCAGCAGGAACGGCTTGCGGAAAGGTGTTTGAGAATTTCGATCCGCGCCGGATGCGAAAGGGCCGCGAGCCGGACAGCGACGGAGCGGCTATCCGGCGTACAGTTGGCCGGCGTGCAGTTGGCCGGCGCGTGTTCATCTGCCGCGCGGCGTCGGTCCGTTACGAGGGAGGATTCGGTCATCGTCCATCGGCGATAAACGATGACTGGCCCTGCCGCAAGCTATCCTGATGGGCAGAACGGCTACTCAGTCTTGACTGGCGCCGTCGTCATCTGGTCGCCCATTGCCTTGAGATCGGCGGGCTCGCCTTCTTTCGATTTCTCCGGCACCTTGAACACCTGCCCCGGCCAGATGCGGTTCGGATTGCTGATCTGGTCCTGGTTGGCGAGATAGATGGTCGAGTAGCGCATGCCCTGGCCATAGACCCGCCGCGAAATCCGCCACAGCGTGTCATGGCGGCGGATAATGACTGCGCCATCGGCATGTTCGAGCTTGGGGCCTACGGTCTCGGGAGCTTCGCCCGGAGGCGTCGCGACGGCCATTTCGGCCGGGGCCTCGGTGGCAGGAATGGGGGCAGTTGCGGGCGTTTCGGCGGCTGTCGCCGGTGCGGCTTCGGTGGCCGGAGCGTTCGGCTCGGCTGGTTTTACCTCGGCAGGCTTTGGCTCGGCGGGTGCGACGGCGGCAACCGCCTCGCCCGGCTCGCGTTCGAACGGCACGGCGGCACGAGCCACCACCGTCACCCCGTCGGCGTCGAGCGCGTCGACATGGATGGTGTAGGTGCCGACCGGGACGTCGCGTGTCGCTTCGACCAGGAAGTGGCGGTCGGGCGAGGTCTTCGCGTCGCCGAGCAGGATATCATTGGCATAGGCGCGCACCTTGCGGCCGGGATCGGCGACCCCGGCAACGAAAATCTTGTTGCCGTCGATTTCGACGGCTTCGACGACGACCTTGGGCTCCGCCGTGGAAGTAGCAGGCGCTGCCGGTGTGGCGGGCGCTGCCGGAGCCGGTGCGGCTTCAACAGCGGCCGGCGCGGCAGAAGCAGGCGCTGCTGGAACATCAGCCGCCGGGGCGGCCGGCGCTGCGGCAGCCGGCAATTCGGTGCCGGTGGCGGGTGGCTGAACGGCCGCCTGTTCGCCGGTTGGCGGCGAGGCGTCAGATTTTGCCTCAGGGGCGGGAACAGTGAGCAGTTCGGACGGCTTTCCCGGCTCCTCGACCATTGCCAGCACTTGACCGGTGGAATTCTGGGGAATCGAAACGACGGCGGTCTGCGCCGAGGCGGTCACGACATTGTCGGCCGTAGAGCGAAGCGTGATCGTATAGTCGCCGGGCTTCAGCGGATCGTCGAGAATAATGGCAAAGGCGCCGTCGGGACCGGCGACCGTCGAGCCGAGCACAGTCGAACCGTTGAGAATCTCGACCTTGGCGTTGGGCGCTGCATTGCCGGCGACGACGATCGAGCCGTTGCTTTCGACGCGCACGATGTCGAAGGTCGGCACGATCGCACCTGCAGCGGCCGGCGCGGCGGGCGTCGCCGCATCGGTGGACGCGGCGGGCGCAGACGGCAGCCGCCCCTCGGTTGCCGGAGCGACCGGTTTCGAAACCGGCGGCGTCAGCGCCGCGACTTCCGCAGGCGGGGTAGAATTGAGATACGGGTCGAGTGCGCCCGATACATAGGCGGTTCCCGCCGCAGCGACGGAGCCGCCAGCCGCGAACAAAAACGCCTTCAACGGATTAATTGCCATGTTTCCCTGCCCCTTAGCCACCTAATTTCGGTCTAGCCTGTTTTGCCAAAGCCGACAAGAAAAAGCCCGCTCCGGGGCTTGACCATGCCAATAGTCCCTATCACCAATCATAACATGAACACGATTCGATCTGTCTGCGTCTATTGCGGCTCGTCCCCGGGCCGAGATGAAACCTATATCAAGGCCGGACACCTGCTTGGCCGCTCGATCGCCAAGTCCGGCCTGCGTCTGATTTATGGCGGCGGCACTAAAGGTATCATGGGTGCCGTCGCTGAAGGGGCATTAAAGGCCGGCGGCAAGGTAACGGGCATAATTCCACGTTTTCTGATCAACCGGGAGGCGACCGAAACCGCGCTTGACCGGCTCGACGAGCTCGTCATCACCGACAACATGCACGAGCGCAAACACAGGATGTTCGAGAAATCCGACGCCTTTGTGGCGTTGCCCGGCGGCATCGGCACCGTCGAGGAGATCGTCGAGATCATGACTTGGGCGCAGCTCGGACATCATCGTAAGCCGATCGTCTTCGGCAACGTCGGAGGGTTCTGGGATCCGATGCTGGCGCTGCTCGACCACATGGTAACGGAAGGCTTCATCCACACCGCGCAGCGGGTCAAGCCGCTGGTGGTCGAGGACCCGGAAGCGATCGTAGCCGCCATCATGGTGGCGGGATCCTCCGTCGATGCACCGACGGAGGGCGTGCAGTCGGTGATTGATAAAATGTAGAGGGAGTAGGGAGTAGGGAGTAGGGAGTAGGGAGTAGGGAGTAGGGATAGACACGCGCGCCGGTTCGGAAGGTGTTGTACTTTACTATTCACTATTCACTATTCACTATTAACTCCTTCATTAACTCCTTCCCTACTGCCTTCCTTAAGTCCGCGATGACCGCCCGCTTGTCCTGACGTCGCCAGGCGAGATGGATCGAGACGGTGCGTTCGAACCACGGCAGATCGCGAAACACGATCTGAGGCGGCGCGGCACTCCGCAGGCTGGCCTGCACCGTCGCCAGCCCAAGCCCGGCGCTGACCAAGCCCAACGACGTCAACGGATCGGTCGTCTCATAGGCTATGTCGGGCAGGAAACCGGCCTTCGCACAGGCGGCGAGAAATTGGCTGCGGTTGGTGTCGTCAGGCTGGCGCACCACCGTGATCCAGGTGCGTCCGTCCAGTTGCTGCGGCAGTATCTCCGCGATTTCGGCCAATGGATCGCTTTCCGGCATCGCCAGAACCAGAGGCTCGCGCATGATGAGCAAGGCGGCGATGTCGGGATCGTCGGCAGAAGGAGGCGTGTAGACGAGGCCCAGATCGAGCGATCGTTCGCGCAGCGCTTCGATCTGCGCGGCGGAACGCTGGCCCTTCAGTTGAAGATGAAATTCGGGCCGGTCGCGGCGAAACTGGCGCAGCATCCGAGCGACAAGCCCGGCATGGACCGCACCTTCGACATAGCCGATGGCGAGACGGCCGACCGTACCGCTGGCGAGATTGCGGCCGAGCTCCTCCAGCCGTCTTGCATGGGCCAGCAGCGCACGCGCCTCGGTAAGAAAGGCGCGGCCTTCGGGATTGAGATGAACACGCTGCCTCGCCCTCTCGAATAATGTGATGCCCAGTTGCTGCTCCAGCTGCATGATCTGGCGGCTGAGCGGCGACTGCGAGATGTGGAGCAATTCGGCGGCACGCCCGACATTGCCGGTTTCGGCCACCGTGATGAAATAGCGGAGCTGGCGCAGGTCGAACATTGTTGCTCCGATGCTCAAGTCCCGTGAGGTCTCAACTTTAGCCTAATCAGTCTTGGACTGTCTGGCCAGCCGAAGCGAATATTTTCGCCATTCCAACGGCCAACATCAGGAGATTCCGATGCAGTTCTTTGCCCTTCTTGTGCGCAACACCGAAAAGTTCACCGACGCCGATTTCGCGCCTCTGCTGCCCGGCGAGGCCGAGCAGCGCCGCACGCTTGCGTCAGGTGTGGAATCGAGGCGACATTCCCGGCAGCGGCATGATGTTCGAGGCCGGCAGCGATGCCGACGTGCGCAGCCATCTCGCAACCTTGCCGCTGGTCAAGGCCGGCATGATGGACATTGCCGCCGTCGTGCCGCTGCAGCCCTATCCAGGCTTCGGGCCGAAGCGCTGAGCGACCGTGAAAGAGGCGGCTGCCGGCATTAGGCCCGCCAGCCGCCTTTCTTCGTTACGCGGATCGAGCGGATGCGGCGACGGTCTTGCGCGCCGAAGAAAACATCGACCAGGAGTACATCGCCAGCGCCGCCCAGATCAGGCCGAAGGCGATGGCCTGAACGCTGCCGAAGGGTTCGCCGAAAATCAGCACCGCGATCAAAAAGACGATTGTCGGCGCGATATATTGCATGATGCCGATGGTGGAGAGGCGCAGCAGCCTGGCGCCGAACGCAAACAACAGCAGCGGCACGGCGGTGACCGGTCCGCAGCCGACCAGCAAGGCGGTGTCGTTCAAGGAGCTGGAGACGAAATGATCCTGTCCTGTGGCGATCAGGAAGACGATGTAGCCGAGCGCCGGCACCGACAGTAGCAGCACTTCGAGCAGGAAGCCCTGGCTTGGACCAATTGGCAGCGTCTTGCGGAAGAAGCCATAGGCGGCAAAGGAAAAGGCCAGCACCAGCGACACCCAGGGCAGCTTGCCAGCGTCGATGGTTAGCACCGCGACGGCGATTGCCGCGAGCACCACCGCCGCGATCTGCAGGCGGTCGAGCCGTTCGCCGAGCAGCAGCGCGCCGACAACGACGCTGACCAGCGGGTTGATGTAATAGCCAAGCGCGGTCTCGATCGTGCGGTCGACCGCGATCGCCCAGACATAGATGCCCCAGTTGACCGAGATCAGCGCCGCCGTCAGCAGCGCCATCGAAATGATGCGCGGCGAACGAACGGCCGCTTTGAAATCGGCAGTGCGGCCCGCCCAGACCAGGACGGCGGCCGCGATCGGCACCGACCAGACGATGCGGTGGGCGATGACTTCGGCCAGCGGCAGATGCGCGACAGCCTTCATGTAGAAGGGCAGCAGCCCCCAAAGCAGGTAGGCGCCGAGCGCCAGCAAGAAGCCGCGACGAGCTTTGGTATCGGCCTCGATTTGAAGTACTTGGGTAGCCATGGCCCAAGGCTATGCGCCAGCGGCCCCGGCAAGACCATCGCAAAGTTCTGATGGATCAATGGAGTCTCGCTGATGGTTCAAGAACCCGGAGTTTTCACCAGTTCATTGAAATGCGCGAAGCCCGCAGTCATTTGGTCTCGCCGGGCGCAGGCACCAATTCCATGAATTCCGCTCCAACGGTGTCGTGACGAAAGCCCGTCACGCATCCTGCCACCTCGATCGGAATATCTGCGATAAAGTCTATGGCGGCAGCACCTGCGTCCTCGCGATCCTGATCTGCGAAGCGCTCGCGGCGGATCTCCTCGAAACAGGATGGAAGGTTTCCTGTCGCTTCCAGGTTGCGCGCACCGTCTGCGCTGGTGTGTCGTATGCTCCAGACTTCGTGCCCGTCGCGCCACTGTTCGGCCCATTGCAGCATGACCGTATCGATATTGTGAACGACGACAATGTCCCTGCCCGTCGAAAGGTTAGCCAGGCGCTTCTCGTCCACCAGGTCCATGTTCACGTCGTTAAAAATGACGACAGACCAATTTTGACCAACCGTCACGCCATTGTAGTCAAAATCAAAAACCTCGTCCGATTGTCCGCTCTGAGCCAGACCGAAAGCCAGCGCTGCCTTCGCGAGTGGCAGACCATTGAATGCGACCCAGCTTATCGTGAAGCCCATTTCCTCACTCCGCCGCGATCAGCCCGGCCATGTCGCGGTTCTTCATCAGCTTGTAGACGATCGAATCCATCAGCGCCTGGAACGAAGCATCGATGATGTTTTCGGAGACGCCGACCGTCCACCAGCGCGCACCGGTGCCGTCATGCGATTCGATCAGCACGCGGGTGATCGCCTCGGTGCCGCCATTGAGGATACGCACCTTGAAGTCGGCCAGCTCGAGATCGGCGATCTCGCTCTGGAATTTGCCGAGATCCTTGCGCAGCGCAATGTCGAGCGCGTTGACCGGGCCATGGCCTTCGGCGACCGACATCTTCTCCTCGCCCTCGACCAGCACTTTCACAATCGCCTCCGAGACCGTCTTCAGCTGGCCGTTGGCGTCGAAGCGGCGCTCGACCATGCAGCGGAATGAAGTGACGCGGAAGAATTCCGGCACGCCATGCAGCATCTTGCGCGCCAGAAGCTCGAAGCTGGCGTCGGCGCCTTCGTAAGCGTAGCCCTCCGCCTCACGCTCCTTGACCACGGCGATCAGCGCGTCGAGGCGATGGTCGTCCCGGGGCATGTCGATGCCGCGCCGTTTCAGCTCGGCCATGAAATTCGCCTTGCCGCCTTGGTCCGAAACCATGACGCGGCGGCGGTTGCCGACAGTCTCTGGCGGCACATGCTCGTAGGTCGCCGGCTCCTTGGCCAGCGCCGAGGCATGGATGCCGGCCTTGGTAGCGAATGCGGAGGCGCCGACATAGGGGGCCTGCGCTTCCGGCGCACGGTTCAGCAACTCGTCGAAGGCGCGGGACAAGCGCGATATACCGGTCAACGCCTCCGCTGAAATGCCTGTTGCAAAGCGGCCGGCAAAGGAAGGCTTCAACGACAATGTCGGCACGATCGAGATCAGATTGGCGTTGCCGCAGCGCTCGCCTATGCCATTCAGCGTGCCCTGGATATGGCGCACGCCGGCCTCCACGGCGGCAAGCGAATTCGCCACCGCCTGGCCGGTGTCGTCATGGGCGTGGATGCCGAGATGGTCGCCCGGTATGCCGGCCGCGATCACCTTTTCGACGATGGCGCGCACCTCGGAGGGCTGCGTGCCGCCATTAGTGTCGCATAGAACCACCCAGCGCGCGCCGGCATCGTAGGCCGTCCTGGCGCAGGCCAGCGCATAATCGGGGTTGGCCTTGAAGCCATCGAAGAAATGCTCGCAGTCGACCATCGCCTCCTTGCCGGCACTGAGCGCCGCCTCGACCGAGGCCTTGATCGCCTCGAGGTTCTCCTCATTGGTGCAGCCGAGCGCGACGCGGACATGGTAGTCCCAGCTCTTGGCGACGAAGCAGATGGCATCCGACTTCGACTGGACCAGCGCGGTGAGGCCGGGGTCGTTCGAGGCCGACACTCCTGCCCGCTTGGTCATGCCGAAGGCGACGAACTTGGCATCGGCCGTGCGACGCTCGGCGAAAAAGGCGGTGTCGGTTGGATTGGCGCCAGGGTAACCGCCCTCGACGTAGTCGATGCCGAACTCGTCGAGCAGCTTGGCGATGGCGATCTTGTCCTCGACGGAAAAGTCGATACCCGGCGTCTGCTGACCATCGCGCAGCGTCGTGTCGAACAGATAAAGGCGCTCGCGAGCCATCGTCATTTCCCGGCAAACACGTCCGTTGCGCGGATCAGCCTGTCGAGGATGCCCGGCTCCGAATAGGCGTGGCCGGCACCTTCGATCAGATGGAAATCCGCTTTCGGCCACGCCTTGTGCAGCGCCCAGGCATAGCGCGCCGGGCACGGCATGTCGTAGCGGCCGTGAACGATGCTACCCGGTATATCCTTAAGCTTCCATGCATCACGCAGCAGCTGTCCCTCTTCCAGCCAGCCGGCATGGACGAAATAGTGGTTCTCGATGCGGGCGAAGGCCAGGGCATAATCATCCTGGCCGAAGGGACCGCTGGTTTCCGGTTCCGGCAGCAAAGTGATCGTCTCGCCCTCCCACAGGCTCCAGGCGCGAGCGGCCTCGACCTGCGCCACAGGATCGCTACCGACCAGCCGTTTGCGGTAGGCGGCCATCATGTCGCCGCGCTCAGCCTCCGGAATGGGCGCCAAAAACCGCTCCCATTTGTCGGGGAACATCTCCGAGACGCCGAACTGGTAGTACCATTCGAGTTCGGCGCGGGTCAGCGTGTAGATGCCGCGCACGACCAGTTCGCTGACCCGCTCGGGGTGTGTCTCGGCATAGGCCAGCGCCAGCGTCGAACCCCACGAGCCGCCGAACACCAGCCATTTGTCGAAGCCGCACATGTCGCGCAGCCGCTCTATGTCGGCGACCAGATGCCAGGTGGTGTTGGCTTCGAGCGAGGCATTGGGCGTCGATTTTCCACAGCCACGCTGGTCGAACAGGATGACATCGTACAGCGTCGGATCGAACAGCCGCCGGTGCTTTGGCGAAATGGTGCCGCCCGGTCCGCCATGCAGGAATACCGCCGGCTTGGCACCGCGGGTGCCGGAGCGCTCCCAATAGACCTGATGGCCATCGCCAACGTCTAGCATGCCGGACTCGAAAGCCTCGATCTCGGGATAGAGGGTGCGGAATTCGCTGCTCATAGTTTCAGGCCCTGGTGCGGCCAGTTGGCCGTCTCGTGATCGGGATGCTGGAAGGAGATGATTGACTCCTGTCGCGCGTAGAAATCCGGATCGTCGTGGATTGGCGCGTCGAAGATCGTCTCCACCCAAGGCAGCCTGGCGGCGTAGTTGACCTGGATCTGCGGCGCCAGATCGGAACGGTCGTCGAAGGCGCCGATGGCGATCTCGAGCGCGCCGGGCTGGCGGTAGGTCAGCGGCGTGCCGCAGCGGGCGCAGAAGCCGCGATCGATGTTGACCGACGACTGAAAGTAACTCGGCTCCTCGCGCAGCCATTCGACGCCGTCGCTCGGCACTGTCACAAGCGCGCCGAAAAACGAGCCGAACTGTTTCTGGCACATGCGGCAATGACAGATCGAGGGGCGGCCGAGCGCGCCGTGGATGCGGAAGCGCACGGCGCCGCACTGGCAGCCGCCGGTACGAACGGTTTCGGTCATGATCTTTCCTCCGGCGGCCATTGTTCGGTGTCATGGTCGGGATGTTGGTAGGAGACGAGGTCGGCGAGATAGGAGGCAGACGAGACGTCGGCCATCGTTTCCTCACCGGGCAATTCGTGGACATGATCCACATAGGGGAGCTTGGCTTCGACACCCCATTGGATCGTCGGCGCGATCTCCTCGGGGTGGTCGAATGCGGCGATGGCGAGCGCCACGCCGTCGGTCGCTTCGAAGGTCAGCGGCGTGCCGCATTCGGCGCAGAAACCGCGCAACGCCGCATTGGACGAGCGGAAGCGTTTGGGCTCGCTGCGCGTCCAGTCGAGTCCTGCGCCGCGCACCGAGACCAGCGGCAGGTAAAAATTGCCGCTCGCCTTCTGGCCCATGCGGCAATGGCAGACGGAGGCATCGCCGAGCGCGCCTTCGACGCGGAAGCGCACTGCGCCGCACTGGCAGCCGCCCGTATACACCGGTCTGTTGTCAAGGCTCATCGCATTTTACTCCGGAGCATGGCAGACCGCCTCGACATTGTTGCCGTCGGGATCGAAGACGAAGGCGCCATAATAGTTCGGATGATAGTGCGGGCGCAGGCCCGGCCCGCCATTGTCCTTGCCGCCGGCGGCGATTGCCGCCGCGTGAAAGGCATCGACCTCGGCACGGCTGCGCGCCGTGAAAGCGGCGTGTTGATGATCCTTCGGCTTGTCCTTGCCGGCATGCAGCCAAAACACTGGCCGGTCGCGGCCGTAGCCGCCGACCTTGGCGCCGCCGGTATATTCCTGCGGCACCATGTAGAGCAGCGAGGCACCAAGCGGCGCCATCGCCCTGTCGTAAAAAGCTTTCGACACGTCGAAATCCAAAACGGTGATGCCGAGATGATCGATCATCTTTTTACCTCCCAGGTGGTGATGCGTTCGCCGGTGACAGGGTCCTTGCCGTCCTTCAACTGGATGCCTTGCGCCAGCAACTCGTCGCGGATGCGGTCGGCCTCGGCCCAGTTCTTGGCGGCGATCAGCGCGAGGCGTTTGGCGATCGCTTTGGCAATGGCGTCTTCATCCACCTTGGCTGTTGCGACGTCGAAGCCGAGGAACAGCAGCGATGCCTTCAGCAAAGTGGCAGCATCGTTGTCTTCGGCGGCTGCGTTGCTGCTACCAGCGTCGAAATCAACAGCATCGCCAGCCAACTGGGTCAGCAACTGGAATGCGGGATAGGTGGCGAGGTCATCCGACAGCACTTCGATCACATCCGCCGGCACCGATTTTGCCGTTGGCGGCGCCAGATCGGCCGCTCGCTTCCATTTGCGCAGCGTATTCTCCGCCTCTTCCAGCTTGCGTACGGAAAAGTCGATCGGCTCGCGATAATGCGTCATCAGCATCGCCAGCCTGAGCACCTCGCCCGGCCATTTGCGGCCGCCAAAAGTCTCCGTCTCCAGCAGTTCGGTGATCGAATAGAAATTGCCCAGGCTCTTGGACATCTTCTGGCCCTCGACCTGCAGGAAACCGTTGTGCATCCACACCTTGGCCATCGTTTCGGTGCCGTGGGCGCAACGTGACTGGGCGATCTCGTTCTCGTGGTGTGGAAAGATCAGGTCGAGACCACCGCCATGGATGTCGAACACCTCGCCGAGATAGGCGGCCGACATCGCCGAGCACTCGATGTGCCAGCCCGGCCGACCCCTGCCCCACGGACTCTCCCAGCCCGGTTCCTCGGGCGAAGACAATTTCCACAGCACGAAATCCTGCGGGTTCTTCTTGTGCGCATCGACGGCGACGCGGGCGCCTGCCTGCTGCTCGTCGAGATTGCGCTTCGACAACTGTCCGTAGTCCGGCATGGAAGCGGTGTCGAACAGGACTTCTCCAGCCGCGACATAGGCATGGCCGCGTTCGATCAAGCGTTGAATCAAGAGGATCATGTCGACCTTGCCGTCGGGCCTAGGCTCGACGAACTCGGTGGCGCGCGGCTCGACCGTCGGTTCCAGGCAACCGAGCGCCGCCACGTCCTTGTGGAACTGATCGGCGGTCTTTTCGGTGACCCGCCTGATCGCTTCGTTCAGCGACAGCTTGCCCAAGGCAATCTCGCCGCCGAAATCGCGCAGCGCGCGAGCGTTGATCTTGTCGTCGACGTCGGTGATGTTGCGGACGTAAGTGACATGCGCTTGCCCGTAGAGATGGCGCAGCAAACGGAACAGCACGTCGAAGACGATCACCGGCCGCGCATTGCCGATATGGGCGAAGTCGTAGACCGTCGGGCCGCAGACATACATGCGCACGTTGCGCGGATCGATCGGGAAGAAATCCTCCTTGCTCCGCGTTAGCGTGTTGTAGAGGCGCAGGCTCTTCGATGCTTCAGACATACGTGCGTTCCGGTGCGTTACTTTGTTTGAGCATGATCTTTTGGGATCGTGCTCTGGATGGAGTCGGTCACGCCGAGGCGCAAAATCGAGCTCCAGCCTGCTGGCCGGGGCGTTTGTCCAATCTGGGAGGAGATGAGGCGAAAACGTCCAGGACCAGCGCGAGGCTAGTCGATAATGCAAATGCCACAAATGGCGAAAGACGTTTTCATGGCCGGCTTTATCGCCTTGCCCGGTGTTGCCGTCAAGTCGCTACCTTCGCCAAAAATATCGTTGGCTCACAGGAAATGAGCCACTGAAACATTTTATTAAACAGATCGGCACTGTCATGAAACATTCGCCGGCTAGATCAGCAAGCGTCACGATTTGGTCGGATTCGGCCAGCAAACGCAGACACGAAGACGTTACCAGGGAAGAGAATAATGCCTAAGCAAGAATCCAACCGCGCCAAGCAACCGGCGCTCGCCAGCCATTACCGGGCGATCGGCCCGGCAGCAATCGTCGCAGCTCTTCTGCACACCGCGAAGAAGAAGAAGCCGGCACAGAAGATCGTGTCGCCACGCGCTGCCTGAGAATGCCGTCGGGTGAAGATTGAGGCGCTCACGGTGTCCTGGAAATAGTAGCTTTCGCTAAAATAATGTCATTTGACTGTCGTTCGCGCCGGACTTCTGGCGCTTGACCTTCTCGGGCTCAGGCTCGACGACGCCCTTCTCCTGAATCTCCGGCCCGGTATTGGCGACCTTGTTGACGAGGTCGGAAACCGGGATCGCTTCGAAGAAATCGGGCCGGGTGGGTCTCAGCAGATCGGCCACATCACGCGGCTCGAGCGTGCGGCAATCCAGCCAGCGCGCGAAATCCTCGGGATGGATCACCACCGGCATGCGGTCGTGGATATGGGCAGTATCGGCATTGGCGTGGGCGGTCAGAATGGCGCCGGTGTCCATTTCCGAGCCACCCGGCTCGGCATACGTCTCAATCAGCCCGGCGAAGGCGACAAGCCCTCCATGCTTTGGCCGCATCCAATAGGGCTGCCCTCTTCTGCCAGCGGTTTGGTGCCATTCGTAGAATCCCGAAGCCGGTACCAGGGCGCGGCGATGGCGCATGGCAGCGCGAAACGACGGCTTTTCCGAAGCCCCCTCAGAACGCGCGTTGAACAGCAGCGGGAAGTTACGCGTATCCTTGACCCAGGCCGGGATCAGGCCCCAGCGCACCAGCATCGAGCGGCGGTCGGGCAGGTTCGAGCCCGGCGCCTGCGGCAATCCGGCGAGCGCCATCAGCACCGGCTGCGTCGGCGCGATATTGTAGCGGGGCGGAAACTCCTCCAACTCCGCCAGACCGAGAAGGGCGGCGGTCTGGTCCGGAGTGGCGGTCAAGGCAAAGCGTCCGCACATGAATTCAGCTCTCGAATGGGTGACATGTGAAAGTGACCATGGAACCTGCCTTTCGCAACCGCTAAAGCTGTTCGCCGACGGCCGGTCCACAACGGGCTATGCCAATCGAGCGATCGGGAACCCATGGAAGCACGTAAGATCATTCCGGCAGTCTCGGTCTGCGTCGTGCGCGAGAACACGGTGCTGCTGGTCAAGCGGGCCAGACCGCCCTCGCAGGGCCTTTATGCCTTTCCCGGTGGCAAGGTCGAAGCCGGCGAGACGCTGGAACAGGCAGCAAGGCGCGAATTGCTGGAAGAGACCGGATTGCAGGCGCGCAACTACCGGCCGCTGCGGGAAATCCACATCGACGGCAGCGGCGACGGGCATCCGGTCGACTACCGGCTGACGGTGTTTGGGGCCAACTATGCCGGCGGCGAGGCGGTGGCCAGTGACGACGCCGAAACCGCCGCCTTCTATACACTGGCCGAAATGACAGCGATGCAGCTTGCCGATGCAGTGTTTGATATCGCCGACGACCTGCTGGCCACCAGCAAGGGCGGCGCGAACTGAGCTTGAGAATCGCCTTGCAGGCAACAAATTGTTTCAGCACAAGGGCTCATGAACCGCACATCACCGTTTCTCGCCGCCTGCCTCGCCGTTAGTGTGGTTGTCGGCTTGCGTCCTGCCATTGCCGCCGAGGCGCCGTTCGAGCCCGGGCTGTTGCGGCTGGCGGAAGTGCTCGGCTCGTTGCATTTCCTGCGCAATCTATGCGGCGAGAAGGGCGACCGGTGGCGGGCCGAGATGGAAAAACTGATCGCATCAGAAAATCCGAACCCTGAGCGGCGCGCCCGCTTCATCGCCAGCTTCAACCGCGGCTACCGATCCTTCGGCGGCAGTTATACGCAATGCACCGCCTCGGCGACGGAAGCCATCAGCCGCTACATGAAGGAAGGCGAGACACTGTCTCGCGACATCGCCTCGCGCTACGGGAACTGACGGCGGCAGCTGCCGTTCCGGCAAAGCGGAATCAAGCGTCGGCGCTGTTGGCGGCGGACGCGTTCGACACTTCTCCGCTTGCCTCGGGTGAGGTCTTGGTGCAAACCTGATGTTGCACTTTTGCAACTATGTTAACGAAACGTTAGCGCGCAGATGTGAAATTAACTCAAACTGAAGGTTTCCGTCCCCTTGGCCGGCCTAATCGGCTAAGTTTGAAACGGATCGGACGCAGGTTTGCTTAATGCGACGGGTTTTGTAGAAAACGACCAAAAAAATGTCGCATTTACAAGTACTTACTTCGCCTGCGTGTAAAAGGGACAACTCAAGCTTGATCCCTATCCAACGGATCACCGCTTGAAAGGGTGGACATCGCAATGGAACATGGCGTCAACGACATCGACGCGCTGGTCAGGGAAGAAAAGCGCCTGACCGCCGTGGAAAGCCACAGCGAAGCCTGGGCGGAAGGATTGTCGGCGGGGATCGAGCCGGAAATCATCGCCGAGGCAGCCCTCGAAACGGCATTCGGCGAGATGCTGCGAACCAATGGCGAGACCTCGGCGCTTGCCCTGCTCGATCGCATGCGCGAAAAGGTGATTGCCGGGGCCTTCGAGCCCGAAAGGCTGCGGCACTGACCCCGGTTCTTTGACGACGGCGCGTCGCCGGACATCATGTCCGGGCACATCATGTCCGGGCACATGAGTGGGCCTGGAACCAGGGAGTAGCAGGCGGTGAATTTTTCGATATCAGGCAAGCCGCGCGGCCTGGTCCTCAGCATTTGGCTTATCACCTCCTGCGCCACGATTCCCCTTGCACTGTTTCTTGCGAGCAGTCCCGCTCACGCCCTCAGCGAGATCAAGCGCGAAGACCTGCCTTCGCCGGTCACGCCGCCGCCCGACGGCGACATGTCGCCGCCCGGAAGTACCGTGCCGATGCCCGGCCCGCTCGGCACGACGCCACCTGCAGCCAGCCAGCCGACTCCGTCCGACGAGCCAAGGCAAACCGAACCGAAAGGGCCAGCGGACGATGGCGGCATGGCCAATCCGCATGTCGATCCGGACGCGCCTGTGCCCGAAGTCGTTTACGACCTTGCCAAGTTGCCGGAACCGGTCAGGCGCATGCACGATCTGATCGTCGAGGCGTGCAAAAGCGGCGACATCGAAAGACTGCGGCCGCTGATCGGCACGGGCGACATGATGACCCAATTGTCGCTGGACGACATGGAGGGCGACCCGATCGCCTTCCTGAAAGGGCTTTCAGGCGACACGGAAGGCCAGGAAATCCTCGCCATCCTGGAAGAGGTGCTCAATGCCGGCTATGTCCATGTCGATGCAGGCACGCCGCAGGATCTCTACGTCTGGCCGTATTTTTTCGCCCTGCCGTTGGACAAGCTCGATGCCAGGCAGCGGGTCGAGTTATTCAAGATCGTCACTGCCAGCGACTATGACAACATGAAGCAGTTCGGCGCCTACATTTTCTACCGCGTCGGCATCACGCCGACCGGGCAATGGACGTTCTTCGTCGCTGGGGATTGAGTGGTCAGGCCTGGCCCTTATTGAGGCAGGGAGCTTAGCCCGCCAACGCCTCGGAAAACTCCACCGCCCTGCCTTGGCCTGGCGTGGCAATCTCGCCTTCCCACATCACGCGCCGGCCCCGAACGATAGTGCCGACCGGCCAGCCGGTCACCTGCCTGCCGTCATAAGGCGTCCAACCGGCCTTGGAGCCTTGCTGGGCGTTGGCGATGATCTCGCGGCGCTTCAGGTCGACGATGGTCAGATCGGCATCGTAGCCGGCGGCAATACGGCCTTTCCTGGCGATGCCGAAAATGCGCTGTGGGCCATGGCTGGTCAGGTCGACAAAGCGCTGCAACGTCAGCCGGCCGGCGTTGACATGATCCAGCATGATCGGCACCAAAGTCTGCACGCCGGTCATGCCTGACGGCGACGCCGGATAAGGTTTTGCCTTCTCGGCCAGCGTGTGCGGCGCATGGTCGGAGCCGAGGACATCGACAACGCCTTGCGCAATGCCCTGCCAGACCCCCTCGCGATGGCGCGCGGCGCGCACCGGCGGGTTCATCTGGATCAGCGTGCCTAACTGCGCATAGTCATCTGCGCTCAGCGTCAGATGATGCGGCGTCGCCTCGCAAGTCGCGACATCCTTGTGCTGTTCGAGGAAGCCTATCTCTTCGGCGGTCGAGATGTGCAGCACATGGATCCGGGCACGGACCTGGCGCGCGATGCGCACCAGGCGCTCGGTGCAGCGCAATGCGGCGATCTCGTCGCGCCACACCGGATGTGAGGACGGATCGCCCTCGATGCGCTCGCCGAGCCGCTCGCGCAGCCGGAACTCGTCCTCGGAGTGAAAGGCGGCGCGGCGGCGTGTGTTCCTCAGGATCGAGGCAACGCCTTCGTCGTCCTCGACCAGCAGGTCGCCGGTGGACGAGCCCATGAACACTTTTATGCCGGCCGCACCCGGCAGCCGCTCGAGATCGCCGGCGTCTTTTGCATTGTCGCGGGTCCCGCCGACCCAGAAGGCAAAGTCGCAATGCATGCGGCCGGTGGCCCGCCGCACCTTGTCGGCAAGAGTCGCCTCGCTGGTGGTCAGCGGATTGGTGTTCGGCATCTCGAAGACGGCGGTGACGCCGCCAAGCACCGCTGCCCGCGAGCCCGTCCCCAAATCTTCCTTGTGCTCCAGTCCCGGCTCGCGGAAATGCACCTGGCTATCGACGACGCCCGGCAGGATATGCAATCCGCGGCAGTCGATTGTCTCGCCGGCCGACGCCTGGCGGAGATCGCCGATGGCAGCGACGCGCCCGCCATTGATGCCGACGTCGCGAAAACCCTCGCCATCGTGGTTGACCACGGTGCCACCTGTCAGGATGAGATCGTAGATGGGGGCCATGCGGATCAGGTCTCTTGCGGGGGAAGTGCCAGCGGCTTACGTAATGGCCGACAGTTTTGCAAGATCAGGCTCGTTTTCCCACCATGCCCTTTGCCTCGCTCAGAGATCGCGCACTCCTTTCCGTGTCTGGGCCGGATGCCGGGCACTTCTTGCAGAATATCCTGACTACCGACCTCGACGTGCTCGGCAGCAGCGAAGCAAAGCCCGGCGCCCTGCTGACGCCGCAAGGCAAGGTCCTGTTCGACTTCCTGATCTCGCGCGCCGGCGAAAATGCTTTCCGCCTCGAATGCCGTGCCGAGACCGCCGACGATTTCATGCGCCGGCTGACGCTCTACAAGTTGCGCGCTAAAGTCCAAATTTCCAAGCTGGATCAGCCTGTTGTGACCGTCCTATGGGAAAGCGCTTCAACTGCCTCGCAATTTGAATCAGCACCGTTTGCCGATGCGCGGTTCGTCGATGCTATCGTCAAACGCTTCTATGATGGCACCGCAGAAGGAGGCGACCTTGCCGCATGGCAAGCCTTTCGCATCGCCCATGGCATTGCCGAAAGCGGCACCGACTATCAGCTCGGCGATGCGTTTCCGCATGACGTGCTGCTCGACGAGATCGGCGGCGTCGGCTTCAAGAAGGGCTGCTATGTCGGCCAGGAGGTTGTCTCGCGCATGCAGCATCGCGGCACTGCCAGACGCCGGGTGTTGATCGTCTCGGCCGAACGCTCCCTGCCCGCCTCGGGCGCAGAGTTGACCGTGGAGGGGCGGCCGGTCGGCACGCTTGGCTCGACCGCCGGCACGACAGGCCTCGCCATTGCCCGCATCGACCGGGTCAAGGCAGCGTTCGACGCCGGCCTGCCGATCCTGGCTGACGATGTCGCCGTGTCGCTCACCATCCCGCCCTGGGCGAAATTCAGCTTTCCGCAGGAAGCCGTCGGCGCGGAGGAGGCCTGATGGCGGCCGATCGCGCCGGGGCGCCGCCGCGCGCCTGGCAGCGCATGCTGTCCGGGCGACGGCTCGATCTCCTCGACCCCTCGCCGCTCGACATCGAGATCTCGGATATCGCTCACGGCCTTGCCCGCGTCGCGCGCTGGAACGGCCAGACCAGAGGCGAGCACGCCTTTTCGGTCGCCCAGCATTCGCTGCTCGTCGAAACGCTTGTCGGCGAGCTGATGCCGGATGCCGACGCCGATGCGCGGTTGGCGGCGCTGCTGCACGACGCGCCGGAATATGTCATCGGCGACATGATCTCGCCGTTCAAGTCCGTGATGGGCGGCAGCTACAGGGACTGCGAGATCAGGCTGCAGCGCGCCATCCATCTGCGCTTTTCGCTGCCAGCGGAACTCGACGCGGGACTGCGCAAGGAGATCAAGCGAGCGGATCAGATCGCCGCTTATTTCGAAGCGACGCTGCTTGCGGGTTTTTCAACGGCAGAGGCGACGGAGTTCTTCGGCCGGCCGCGCGGCTTCAATGCCGAGCGCTTCGATGTCACGCCGCGCTCGGTGACCTGGGCGCAGAATGCCTTTCTCAAACGGTTTGCGGCGATCGAGAAGTCGCGACGCCAGACTGCCGTTCCAGCCGGCTGAAAACGGTAAATTAACCGGCAAGGACAAGAGTGCCGTGGTTAACCACGGTCCATAGGCGCGCTACATGCCCGTTGCCGGTATCAAGGCAGGTTCGTCCGTCCGCCGACGACGGGTCAAAGGCGTTGGTCTGCCGCAACGGATTGAAGACGAACTGCGCGAACAGAACGAGCGTTTTTCGGCAGCGGTCGAGAACATGTCGCATGGCCTGTGCATGTTCGATGCCGATGAACGGATGATCATCTGCAATAGGAACTACATCAGTATCTTTCGCCTCGACGCCGAAGTGGTACGGCCCGGCATCCGGTTTTTCGACATCCTCCAGCACAGCGTGGACATCGGCATCGCCTCGCAAAGCGCTGAGCAACTCTATGCCATTCGCAAGCCCTATATCGACCAGGCAAAACCTTCCACCTATGAGGAAACGCTTGCAGACGGGCGTATCGTCAACATTTCGCACCGGCCGCTGGCGTCGGGCGGTTGGGTATCGATCTACGAGGATATCACCGAGCAACGGCGCGCCGAGCAGGAGTTGAAGGAGCAGCACCGCCGTTTCGACGCGGCACTTGCCAACATGTCGCAAGGACTTTTGATGTACGACGCGGACGGCAAGCTGATCGTGCGCAACGAACGTTTTCTGGAACTTTACCATGTCAGGCCGGCCGACCTCCCGCTTGGCATGAGCCACCGTGATGCCTTTAAGCGGCTGCTGGAACTGGGCATTTACACAAAGCTCGACCCCGACAGCGAAATTTCGCAAATCGAAGCCTGCCTGCGGGCGGGCAAAACACACGTAACGCATCGCCATCTTGCCGATGGCAGAACGCTGCTGGTTGCACGCCGGCCGATGAGCGGCGGCGGCTGGGTCGCGACATTCGACGACGTGACCGAGCGCAGGCGCGTGGAAGAGCGCATGACCCACCTTGCGCATCACGACACACTGACCAACCTGCCCAATCGCTCGATGCTTCGCGAACGGCTCGACCAAGCCCTTAGCGAGACGAAAGACGGATCGCTGGCGATATTCTCGCTCGACCTCGATCACTTCAAGGCGGTCAACGATACTTGGGGCCACCCTTCCGGCGACTGGCTGCTGAAATGCGTGGCCGAACGGCTGCAACGGTGCCTGCGCAATGAAACGGACGTTGTCGCTCGCTTCGGCGGCGACGAATTCGTCATAATCCAGTTCAATCTCAAAAGCCCGGGCGATGCGGAAAAACTGGCCAAACGCATCGTCGAGATCATCGGAAAGCCGTTTCGCGACAAGCGACACGACATGCGCGTCGGCATCAGTGTTGGCATCGCGCTGTTTCCGAATGACGGCAAGGACACCGACACTTTGCTGAAAAACGCCGATATGGCGCTCTATCGGGCAAAGAGCGAAGGGCGCAACCTCTACCGTTTCTTCGAACCAGCCATGGATGCGATGGTGCGCGCGCGCCGGGCGCTCGAAATCGATCTCAGGGCGGCGCTGTCGCGCCGGGAATTCGAGCTGGATTTCCAGCCGATCATGAACATCGCCTCCGGCGAAATCGTCGGTGCCGAAGCCTTGATGCGCTGGCGTTCGCCAGTGCGCGGCCTGGTGCGTCCGGACGACTTCATTCCGGCCGCCGAGGAGACCGGGCTGATCGTGCCGCTTGGAGAATGGGCGCTGCGGAAAGCCTGCACGACCGCGGCAGGCTGGGCGCCTTTGCGCATCGCAGTCAATGTCTCCGCCGTGCAGATCAAAAGCGGCACCTTTGCCCGCAGCGTCATCTCGGCGCTGGCGTTCTCGGGCGTGCCGGCCAACCGGCTTGAACTGGAAATCACCGAAACGGTGCTGATGGACGAGAGCGATCTGGTGCTCAAGACACTGAGGCAGCTGCGCGATCTGGGTGTCCGCATAGCGCTGGACGATTTCGGCACCGGCTATTCCTCGCTCGGCTACCTCAGGCGCTTTCCCGTCGACAAGATCAAGATCGATCGCTCTTTCACCCGTGACATCGACAGTCGCGATACCGCGGCGATCGTGCGCACCATCATCGGGCTTGGCGCACAGCTGGGCATCACCGTCACCGCCGAGGGTGTCGAGACCGAAGCGCAGCTTGAATTCCTGCAAAAGGAGGGCTGCGTCGAGGCCCAGGGCTATTTGATCGGCGTGCCATCGAAAGCGTCGGACATCAACCGGCTGCTGAAGTCGAACGCGACGATCAGGCAATCCGGCTAAGTGCGACAGCCGGGCGAGCCAGTCATCGGCTCAGCCTGGACATCTGCCATCAATACAATGTCTGGATATACCTCGTCGAAGCGCGCGCAGGTCAGAGATGTCCGCTCAACGCCTCCACCATATCCTTGTTCGTCGCCACGGGAACGATCTCGAATTCGACCAGATCCGCCCATTCGATGACCCACCGCTGCAGGAGTGTGACGTCATCGGCCTCCACCAGCAGGAAGCAGCGGCTCATATCCGCTGCGATCCAGCTGTGGTGCACGAGCAGCGCGTCCGGCTTCAGGCGGCCCTGGTCGCGGAAACGGCGGTAGATCTCCTTACGGTCGCAGCCGCGAAAATCCTCGGTTACGAAGAACAGCATCTTTTTCCCCTCAATTCGGATGTCATCGGCCCGGCCGGTCCAATCGCTCCAGGAACCACTGCGTCAGCCGCACCCAGACCTCGTCTTTTTCGCCGGAGTCTTCCCAGCCGTGGTCGAGGTTGGGGTTATCGTTGACCTCGATGACGAAGACGCCGTCCCTGGTCTCCTTGAGGTCGACTCCGTAGAGGCCGTCGCCGATGCAGCGCGCCGCGCTCACCGCCGTCTCGACGACATGGGCCGGCGCTTCCTTCAGGGTGAAGGTCTTGATGCCGCCCTGGTCGGGCTTGCCGTTGGCCTTATGATTGACGATCTGCCAATGCTTCTTGGCCATCAGATAATGGACGGCAAACAAGGGTTGGCCGCCGAGGACACCGACGCGCCAATCATATTCCGTCGGAATGAATTTTTGCGCGATCAGGAGGTCGGAATCCTCCAGCCATTCGGTTGCGAGCGTCTTTAACTCTTCGAAGGTGCCGCATTTCTTGACGCCGCGCGAAAACGAGGAGTCCGGGATCTTCAGCACCAGGGGGAAGCCCAGCGTCTGCGCCGCAACTTCCAGATCCGAGATGCCGGCTATCATCACCGTCGGCGGCACCGGTACCTTGTTGTAGGTCATCAGCTCGTTGAGATAGACCTTGTTGGTGCAGCGGATCATCGACAGCGGATCGTCGATGACCGGCATGCCTTCCTGCTGGGCGCGGCGGGCAAAGCGGTAGGTGTGGTTGGAGATCGAGGTGGTCTCGCGGATGAACAGCGCGTCGTAGTTGGCGAGCTTGGCCAGATCCCGCTTGGTGATCGGCTCGATTTCGACGCCCATCTTTTCAGCGATCTTGGCCCAGTGGCGCAGCGACGAAATCTCCGACGGCGGCAGTTCCTCATGCGGATCGACCAGCGTGGCGAAAGTGTAGCGCGCCGGCGTGCGGCCCTTGGTGTCACGCCACTCGCGGTTGGTGTAGGTCTCCAGGCACTGGAGAAAGTGCGTTTCCTCGTCCTCGGTCATCCTGGCCAGGGGATGGAAGCCAATCTTGCGGATCGAGGCCCATTCGGCGCTGTCCCTGATGTGGACCTCAAGCGCCGGGGCACGGAACCAGTCGAACAGCAGTTTGGCGAAGCGGTCCCAGATCCTGGACGGTCCGATGCCGAAGAAGATGCAGACCTTCTGCGGGAAAGCGCCGCCCAGGTCCTTGCGGCACTTGTTGAGTGCGAGTTCGAGTTCCGGCAACGCGTGCTCATAGAGCTTGCGCTCCGACAGGTCGATCATCGTTTCGACCGTCGGGATGACCTTATGGCCGCGCGAACCGGCGAGCAGCGAGGCGTAATAGCCGCGGCTCTGGTAGCCGTAATTGTTCGACAGGTTGATGACCTTCGGCCGCTGCCCGCGAAACAGTGCCGGATGGGCAAGGTAGTCGCGATTGGTGATGATCTTGTGCGGCGTCGCCACTTGGTCGAGATCGTTCTGCCGGCCGGTAAGGATGACCCAGGTCATTGGCTGTCGCGCTTTCCGAGAGTGATGGCGGCGCGCAATCCGTCGCGGCCGAATTGCGCCATGTTCATGAAGATGCCGTAAGGCACGGGAATGTTGGCAGCATCGAGGATCGTCTCCTGCCGCTCGTCCTCGACCCAAGGGTCGTGGATCAGGATGTGATCGCCGTCGTCACCGATGGCCAATACCCAGTGCGGAACCTTTTTGCCGAACATCAGGAAGCCGCTGATCAGGACCAGTACCAGTTTTCCCTCTGCGATCGCGGTGCGAATGTCGTCAAGCCCGAATGAACGGTAATTCACCGGGATGCCGTAAAGTTCCGCGCGGCGGCGAAAGTCGACCTGCGCCAGCTCCATCACCCGGCGCTTGTCTTCGCTGCGCACCGATTGCAGGAAAAGCGCGCCATAGAAGGACACATAGATCTCAGCAGCAAGCCCGCTCTCATAGCCGGCGACGGCCAGCCCGAACGGCTCGCAGCCGCCGGGGCCGGACATCATGAAAACGGTCGTCGCCTCACGCCACAGCCGGATTTCCATCACCGGGTCCGGCACGAAGCCGGGGCCGAAGTAAGCCATCGCCATCATCAGGCAGCATGGTCCGCAAGTGAATTCGCAAGTCTGCTGATAAAACGGCACTTCGGTGGCGACCGGAATGTCGCCACGCAAGGTCTTTTCATAGCGCAGCGCCGTGGCGCCATCCTCGTAATAGTCCGGTTCGCGGCCGATCTTGCGGTAGCCGCTCCGCTCGTAGATCTGGATCGCGCGCGGGTTGTCCTCGCGGACTTCCAAACGAAGCATCATGCGGCCGTGCTCGAAAGCAGCGGTCTCGGCCTCTTCCAGCAGAAGGCGGCCAACGCCACGGCCGCCGAAAAATGGACCGACGGCGATCGAATAGAGCCGCGCGACGCCGCTGCCCTTGCGAAACAGCACGACTGCATAGCCGGCGACGCGGCCATCGCTTTCGCCAACCAGCAGTTCGGCGGTGTCGCGTTCGATCAGTTGGCGAAAGGAACGGCGAGAAATGCGGTCGCTCGAGAAAACAGCTTTTTCGATGGCGGCGAGGTCATCGACGTCGGACGCGCGGGCCTTGCGAATCTCGGCAGGCATGCGGGCTCAGAAAACCTCGATTGGGTTGTGGAAACGACCCTAGTCTAAACATCGGTCACACCAGCCGAAGTGCCAGCATTAAGCAAGCGCTATCGCACCTCGATTAGGGCCGAATTGTGACAGTTTTGACAGCAGGCAGGTCGCGCAAAGGCTTTGAGCGACCTCCGTGTTTCGGCATCGGCGCGGCTCCGGAAAAATGAGATCCTGCTCAGCTTTGCAAGGCCGCCAGAAGCTGGCCATAGGCGCTCTTGGCCACCGCGGCCAGCCGCTCGCGCGGCAGCGAGCCGACGACGGCGCAGCCATAACCCTTGTCCAGCCAGTAGACAGCCGCAGGACCATCTTCTTCCGACCCATAGGTGCCCTTGGCCTTGGCAGCCGATTCGGCGGTGACGAAGAGCGAAATGCGCGCGCCCTTGTCGTCCTCGTAAAGCAGCATCGCGGCCTTGCCCTGGCCGGCAGGCAGCAGCCGGCCACCGACCAGTTGGAATCCCTGCGCTGCCAGATCCGGCGCGACGAGCTTCAAACCCACCTGGTTCGACAACCAGCTCTGCAAATGATCCTTGTCGCTTGCCGGCACTTCCACCGCATGCCGCTTTTCGGCGGCATAGATGACGTGGGCGGCGATCGCTTCTTCGGCAAGCTGGTCCTCGGCCGTATTTTCCAGGCCGAGGCCGCCGATGCCGGCAAGATAGCCGCCAGCACCGCCAATCACCAGCATGGCGGCAGCGGCGACCGCAAGCCACCAACGCGAGCGCGACGGCGCCGCTCTGACCACCGACGCCTCGCCAAGCACCACCTTGTTCAGCCGCACCGGTACGGGTTCGTCCAGCACGCCGTTAAAGGCTGCGCGCAATGCTGCCCGGTCGGCGGCGTAGCGTGCACTCTTGGCCTTCATCTCGGCATTGGCCTCGAGCCATGCCTCATAGGCCGTCCGCTCGTCGCCCGGCAACTCGCCATCGAGAGCCATGTGGATGTCGCGTTCGGAGAAATCGCGCCGGCTCATTTCTCGACGATCCTTATCGAGCGGCGGCGCGCGGTATCATCCAGCAGCGCGCGCAGTTCCTCACGCCCGCGCGCGATGCGGGACATCAAGGTGCCGGCGGGAACCCCAAGGATGTTGGCGGCTTCGGCATAGGAAAACCCTTCGATGGCGACCATCACAAGTGCCGCGCGCCGGTCAGGGCTGATCGCCTGCAGCGCGTCGACGATCTCGCGCGAGGCGATGCTCTCGACCTGCTCGGCGGGTGCTGCCTGCGCCTCGCTTGCCTCGAGCGGCAGCATCGCCGCCTCGCCGCGCCGGTTCACCTTGCGCATCTGGTCGATGAACAAATGATGCATGATCGTAAACAGCCACCTCCTGGGGCTTTCTCCTGTCTGCCAATTGTCGAGCCGCACAAGCGCCCGCTCGAGACAATCCTGGACGAGATCGTCGGCGGAATCGCGGTCGCGCAACAGCGAGCGTGCATAGCGGCGCAAACGCGGTATTTCACCAAGGATTGCTGCCTTCTTTTCGTCCATGACCGCTGGTTCTGGAGCCCCTGTCCGTGGTGATTGAACGCGCCTTTGCGGCGCGGCGCAAGCGGCCAGCGCGAAGCGGTCCGCCGCCCCGGTCACCCAAGCAACTGAATAACGCTGCCGATGCCAGCTTTATTCCCGGCCAAATTGAAATCGTCAGCTATTGCTCGTCTCGAGCTTTTCTTTCGCCGCCCTTGTCAGCAGCCGCTGATAAAACAAGCCGATGCCGATGAGCACCGCGCCGAGGCCGATGAAGGACAGCGCCCGCAACACGCCTTCCAGCTCCGACATATCGAAGACGAAGACCTTGAGCACGGCGACCGCGATCAGCGCCGCAGACGCTATGCGCAGCACCTGCGACTTCAGCCAGACACCGGCGGTGAGCAGCACCACGCCGATGGCCAACCAGAGCGCCGAATAGGTATAGGTCTCGAGCTGACCGAGGCCGCTCCACAGGCCGATGAACTCGCCCTTGAACAGCCTCCTGACCGACAGCGTGGCATAGACGAAGGCGAGCACCGCCGCCACAACCGCAAGCATGGCCGCATACCATTTCGGCCGCTTGTCGCGGGTATAGAGCGCCAGTGCGCCTGTCGCGACTGCCGGCAACAGATAGGCCAGGAACAGAAGGTTGAACACCGGAATGCCGCCGGTCGATTCATCCGTCAGCAGCGGGTTCAGCACCACAAAATGCCGGATGACGATGAAGGCGACCGAGAGCACCCCGGCAGCCATCGAGCCGTAACGCAGCACAGAGCTTGGCGAGCGCATGTCGATGGCGACCAGGATTGCACCGGCGCCGATGGCAATCAGCGTATAAATCGCCTGTTCGGCAAGTGTCATCGAGCCGCTGTCGATGACGCCACCATGCATGGCATGACGCACCAGCATGGCAACGGCGAGCAGAGCAAACAGCGCGGCGCCGGCCTCCATGGCGAGGCGCGGCCGGCCATTGGTTGTGCGGGCGAGTTGCCAGGCGGCAAAGCCGAAGGCGAGCGCCGGCACGCCATATCCGAGCAGCAGCCAGTTGAACACGGGTGTTTTCGACAGGAACTCGGCACCGACGATGGTCGGGTCGAAGGCGGCACGGCCGAGCACTGCGATCACCGCACCGACCGAAATCCAGCCAAGCACCGGATAGCTACGCCAGCGCGTCGCCAGTGCCGGCACAACGGCGGCTGCTCCGAGCAGGACGGTTGTCCAGCCGGAGCCAAAGGCCATGTGCAGCATCAGCAGGCCGGCGATCGCCGCGCCGGCGAGCGCGAAGGAGACGGCAGCGCCGCCGGTCAGCGGCGGCGCTTCGCCGCGCGCTATCCATTCGCCGCCGGCGACGAAGATCCCGACCAAAACGGCCGCTGCGGCCGCATAAGCAAGGTCACGGTCGAGATTGCCGAAGGTGAACCAGAGCGCCAGCAGGATGACCAGTGGCGCGACAGCGCTCCAGGCCGCCCATGTGGCGGCGCGCAGCCAGCCAGGAGCCGCAAAACGGCGCGCTGCCCAAAAGCCGGCGCCGATGAAGACCAGGCCCAGCGCGATGCCGATCCTGAGCATCAAGGCATCAGACCCCACAACCGGCACGCCATCGACACCGAGAGCGCCGCCCGAAAAATCGGCGGCGACCGTGGTCGGCGGAATGATGCCGAGATAGACCAGCACCGTCGCCAGCCCGGCGGCGTGCAGCAGTGCAAGCGCTCGCGGCCGGTAGAGCGCTATCGCCACCAGGGCTACGATAAGGGCTGCTCCCTGCAAGGCATCGCCGGCGGCGGCAAAGACCGGATCGACGAACAGGGCCAGCGCTGAAAGAGCGACGAAGAACCCCGGCGCGATCGACGGCCAGTCGAAGCCGGTGTCGGCGACCGCTTCGCTGCGACGGCCAAGCCAAACGAAGGCGAGCACGGCCAGTGTCACCACGTCGATAAAGAGGATGACGGAAAGGTTCGTCCCCGGCGCTTCGGTCATGTAGAAGATGGTCCAGATGCCCGTGGCGACGAAGGCTGCGGCCATCAAGAGCCTCCAGTCGCGGATGCGGGCAATGACGCCGGTGGCGGCGAGCACGATCGCCAGATAGCCAAACAGCGCCCACGGATTGGGCGCCTGCGAGGCGACGAGTAGCGGCGTCACCATGGCGCCGAGCAGGCCGACGCCGGCCAGCGCCTGACCGTGGACCAGGCTTGCCGCGATCGTCGCCACGCCGATGGCGCCGAGCAGCGTGAAAGCGAGCGCCGGGCCGATGAAACCGTAAATGCTGTACGCGGCGTAGACCGTGCCGAACAGGATGAAGGCGCCGGCCGCTGTCAGGATCGCCGGGATATAGGCACCGGCGGCACCTTGCACCGGCACCCTGAAGCCGGTGCGCCGGATGAACTCGCCGCCGCCGACCAGCGCCAGCCCAAGTGCCGCCGCCATGAAAAGCCGCACGCCTGGCCCGAAAATGCCGGCCTCGATCGTGTAGCGGATCAGGAACAGGCCGCCCAGCGCCAGCGCGATGCCGCCGACCCAGACCGCCCAGCGGGTACCGAGCGCCGTTTCGACGTCGGATTGGCGGGCGGCTTTCGCCGCTGCCGCCGGTTGCGCCGGCTCCGGTGCGGACGGCGCCGCGGTATCGGCTTCTGCCTCTGCAGCTGATGCGACCGCTGCGGTCTCGGCCCCTGGCGATGCGGCCATGTCGGCTGCCGCCGCCGGCGGGATTGCGCTATCCGCCGGTTTGCTGTCGTTTGCAGCCGGTTCCTTGGCTTGCGGCGGCAGGACAGGCGCGCCCGAAAGCACGAGGCTGCGCAACGCGCCAAGCTCGCGCTCGATCAGGCCGATACGGCTCTGCTGGCGTGAAATGATGACGAACAGCGCGATGATGGCGACGAGGCCAATCAGGCTTTCAAACATGGCGGTTCCCCCAAACCAGGCCAGTCGTCACTGACATTCAATGTTCAGTGACATTCAAATGCGGCGGCCAGACGGCCGGTCCATTCAACGTGCCGCCAGATTGGCCGCCGGAAAGATCGAGCACGTTTCGGTGCCGAAAGCCAGCAGCTTGCCGTTGGCATCCTTCAGCGCCGCTTCCGAAACCGCCAGCGTGCGGCCCTTGTGCACCACTTTGCCCTCGCACACCACCTCGCCGGTCCCTGGGGTGATCGGCCGCGTCAAATGATGTCGAGGCCGAGCAGCGAAACCCGACCGGGATAGGAGTTCCATTTCGCTCACCTGATGGCTTCGCCGATGGCGGTTTCCCCGGCAAATGCCTTGCCGCCCGCATAATGCTTGCGCAAGGCGGCGAGGAAGCCGGCGCGGGCGCCGGGTGGTTCGATACCGCGCGGCTCGTAGACATGGCGGGTCAAAAAGAAGCCGGTCAGCCGGAAGGCGTCGTCGATCGCCGCCGGATCGGCGCGCAGGCCCGAACCGCGCTGCAGGAAGGCAGGCAGCGCCAGCATCTTGTCGCGCCACGGCGCGCCCGCCGCCCGCGACACGGCGCGGCCGGATTTCGGCGAGACGTAGGCAAGGTCCTGCCTGGTGCCGGTCGCCGCACACTGGCTGAGATCGAGGCCGAAACCGAGTTCGTCGAGAACCAGCAGCTCGAAGCGGGCCACCAGCTCGCCGGCGGCATCGGCATCGTCGAGATGGGCGATCATGACCGCGAGCGTCTCATAGAGACCGCGATGGGCATCGCGCTCGGGCAGAAGACGCAAATGCGCGGCCATTGTCTGCAAGCCGTAAACGGCAACGGCGCTGTCCATCAGCCGGGCGGCGTTCATTTCGATGGCCTCGGCCTGGAAGGTGCCGAGATGTTCGTCGAGCCGCGCCCGCCACAACAGGTCGACGCGGTTGCCGGGCTGCAAGACCGGCTGCTGCTTGCGCGAACGGCCGCCGCGCACGAGACCGAGATGGCGGCCATGCGCACGTGTCATCACCTCGAGAATGGCGCTGGTTTCGCCATGCTTGCGGGTGCCGAGAATGATTCCCTCGTCGCGCCATTCCATGACCAGAGCTTGTCACCGGTTGCATGGCGAAATCAAGATGAGCGACTTATCCGCCGCAAGCCAAAACGGCCCGTAGCGTATCGCTACGGGCCGTTTTGGCGAGATCGTCGTTTGATCAGAACGAGCGCTGGAAGCGGAAGATGCCGCCGATTGCGTCGGCATCGTCGGCATCGAAATTGTCGTAATAATCGACTTCGGCGGTGATCGTGTAACCAGGAACGATGGTGTAGGCGACATTGGCCGCAACGGCGAAATCTTTGTCGTCGGTATAGGAGACCTGGGCGTTCAAAGAGGTCTTCTTGTTGACGGCATAGCTGCCGCCGCCCCAGACGGCAAAGTTGCCAGTCCACGGCTTGTAGAAGTTCTTTGCAACGTTGTCGTCCCTGCCGTAGCCCGCCATCACGAACAGGGTCAGGTCAGTAATCGGCTTGACGTCGAGGCGAGCTTTGCCGGCCCATTCTTCCGACGTGCTGTTATAGGCGCCGACGGCGGTGATCGCACCCCAGTCACCCTTGTATTTCACGCCGCCGACGACAAACGGAACGTAGCTGTCGATCGACTGGTCAGCGCCGGAGCCTGTTTCGACCGAGGCGACTGCCGTAAAGCCGTTACCGCCGTCGAAATAGTAACTGATCAGGTTGGTGTCCTTGGTGCCGTACGGGATGATGGTGTCCTGGACGACGTTGCCGGCGTAGCCGATGAACGAATCATAGACAGTTTCATCCTTGCCGACGCGGAAACCTCCAAGCTGGATCCAGGCGAAGTTCAGGGTAACCGCCTTGTTGTCCTGCACGCTGAAATCAACACCGCTCACGGTGTGTTTGGTATTGCCGAAGTTGAAACGGGTCTCGGTGTAGGTCTTCAACGTGCCGAGCTCGGTTTCCTGGCCGGTCCACGTCTTCAAATTGAAGCGGGCATTCTTGTTCCAGGTCTGCTGTTCGTCACCGTCCATAAGGTCGTGTGTCGTCGCGCCGTCGAAAACGCGGCCACCGTCGCCGAAGCTGGCGTCATAGCGGACATAGCCGCCGATGCGCAGGCAGGTTTCGGTGCCGGGGATATAGAAGTAGCCGGCGCCGTAGACGTCGCAGATCTTGACGTATTCAGCGGGTTCCGGCTCGGCGACCACAACAGCGTCGGCGGCGCGCGCGCCGGAGACCGCGACGAATGCCGCGGCTGAGCCGAGAAGAAGGCTCTTGATATTCATTTTCTGACCTCTCCAGTCAAAGTTAAAAATGGCTTTGGATTCATGGGTTGAACGGCTGAACGCCTCACCCACGTCGAAAAAGGCGCGCACCGCACCCCCTCTTCAGGCGGCGAACATACTCATCCGCATTCCAGTCTCAATGACGATTCCAAAAATAATCAATGTTTGCATAACAGAAGAAATCCATGTTGCACAAATATCACTTCATATTTTATTCACGTTTGCTCCCGGCACAAACGAGACATTGTCACAATTGTACGAAACTATACTTATTCCATTAGCCGGCAAACCGGTCATAGTCCGGTTGACATTCCTTTTCGTGTTATTTTTTGGAATAGACTTCTAACGTTGGCGGCGAAAATCAAGCCAACTTCGCCATCGCTGCGTTCTGTGCGGCAAGAACGACTTCCGCCACCAGATCCTGTTTGAGCATTTCAATGGGAATACGTCCGGCAAGGCCGGGCGCAGGGCCGACCAGCCACGACCAGGCACGCCGCGGATCGGGCATCGCGGATAACACTTCGTTGATACCCGGAGCCGGCCTGCCGTCGACGAACTGCGCCAGAGGAAATACATGTTTGCGGCCACCGGTGCGCAACGCAACGACCGTGCCGCTCCGCTGCCAGCGATGCAGGGTCGAGCGCGATATGCCGAGATTTTCCTGCAGGAAGGTCGACCCGGCGACCCGACCGGCCCAGTCCTCGACCCGCATCGCGTCGAGGTCGCCCGTTCCGGCCAGGGGTTGGATGTCTGCCCCTTGGCCTTCGTGCGCCGTCGACAGAGGCGTCCGGGTACGGCGTTCCGTCGCTTCGGCCGCCAATATCCGCACGAACCGCGACGCCATGCCGGGCAATCTTTCCTGCATGGTGTCGATCGCCCTGATGTCGGTCGGCGCAAGCAGGGCGACGGCGGCGGCAACGGCCCCGGCGACCCTGCCCGCTGCGACGACCGCATCGCTGTTCGTCACCTTGCCTTGCCGCGCCAGCACGCGCTCGATCTCAACAGCGACGGCGTTTGCAAACTCGATCTGACGGATGGGGTCGATGCGATTCCAAGTCCCGGTCATGTCCTAATCTGGCTGTTTGCCCGCCTGTTCCGGTTTGCTCGGAAGCGGGTCTTTCGCACAGCCTATAGGCAGGGTGTATGACGGAGAGACGACAAACGGGAACCACGCACGGTCGCAGTGTCGGCAGGTGCTCCAGCCGATCTAACTGACCGATTTTGCATGAAATATCGGAAATTTCTCAGAACCCGCTCAGGATTTCGGGTCGCGCTGGTGCCAATAAGAAACGGGTCGACCGACGTGGTCCACGCATAGCCTTCCCGGAATGATTCGGCCGGCTGTTCAAGATGCAAGTCGACCGATTGGGCAGCCCGGCGACCTCTCATTGTCATCTGCCCGTGAGAGGACCGACATGACTTCTTTCCTGCACCTGGTGCGACAGCATCAGTTGGCTGCCTTCTTTTCGTTGGCGCTTGCCCTGAGCTGGTTTGCCTTCATCCCGTTCTACCTGTCGAATGGCGATACCATTCCCTGGTTTACCTTCGGCCCGATGGTCTCCGGATTCGTTGTCGCAGCCCTTTCCGGAGGCTGGGCTTCGGTCAAGGCCATTCTCGCTTCCGTGGTGAAGTGGCGGGTATCTCCGCTGTGGTATCTGGTGGCATTCGGCCTGCCATTCGGCACGCAGCTTGCCTCGATCCTGGTCAATCCGCTGTTCGGCTCGGCGACGCCGGTCTGGAGCAACATTCCTGCTGTCACTGAGATACTGCCGATCATCGCGCTGTATGCGGTCTTCAGCGGCCCGCTTGGCGAAGAGCCGGGATGGCGCGGCTTTGCGACACCGCGGCTGATGGCCAGCCATTCAGCGCTGGCCGGAAGCCTGATCCTCGGCGCGATCTGGGCAATCTGGCATTTTCCGCTCGGCCTGGTCGGCGATCTCAGCGTCTACGGCACGATCAACGTCGTGCTGGCGGCAGTGGTGTTCACCTGGCTCTATCAGAACACCGGCAGTGTGCTTCTCGCCATTCTCATGCATGTCACCCATCAGAACAGCGTGCGCTTCCTGGGCAAGGTGTTCATCGACGCCGACCATGTGCAGCAGCAATGGATCGGTGTTGCGATCTGGGCGGTGGCTGCCGTCGCCATCGTTGTCTTCTACGGTACCGAAAGCTTCGTCCGCAGGTCGGCAACGCAGCCCACCCTCGCTGGCACCGTCTAATTTGCGGCGCCCAAATCAAAAGCCGCTTTCGGCGGCGACAGACCTTGACCCAGCCCTCCAGCCGTAGGCCAATAAAGGCACGGCTTCAGGGAGCGGGCCGTCTCGATGGCGGGTTCGGCCACTGACCAGGTTTTTCAGTTTGGCGGTTTCACGCTCGATCTGGGCAAAGGTACGCTCGGCCGGGCCGAACAGCCGGCCTTCCTGCGGCCGAAAGCCTACGCATTGCTGACGCATCTCGCCCGCCATATCGGCCGTGTGGTGCCGAAGTCGGAACTGATGGATGCGGTCTGGCCGGGTGTTTTCGTCACCGAGGATTCGCTGACGCAGTCGATTCGCGAGATCCGCAAGGTGCTCGGCGAGGAAACTATACGGACCGTATCGAAGCGCGGCTACATGCTGATCCCTGAAATCGAACCGGTGCCCGAACCCGGCGCACAGCCGATCGTGGCGGTGCTCAGGTTCCGCAATGACAGCGCCGATCCGGCCGACGAAGCGATCGTCGACGGTATTGCCGAAGACATTATCAACGGCCTCGCCCGCTTCGACACGCTGACGGTCCTGGCGCGCAATTCGAGCTTCTCGTTTGCCTCATATTCGCCCAGTGAATGGCCTGTCGTGCGTTCGCGCATCGGCGCCGATTATCTCATCGAGGGTTCGGTGCGCCGGCACGCAGACAGCATCGTCTGTGCGGTCAATCTCGTTGACGCAGCCAGCGCTTCCCAGCTCTGGGGGGATCGCTACCAGGCCGATTACGCCGGGCTGTCCGCCATCCAGCAGGAGATCGTCGAAAAGATCGTCGGCCGGCTGGTGGTTCGGGTGAACAATGCCGGCCTGCAACGTGCCTCGCGGCAGCCGGTAGCCAGCCTCGCCGCCCATGATCTGGTGCTGCGCGGCGTCGCTTTGCTGCGCGATCCGGCGCAAAGCGAACTGAAAGAAGCGGCAGCGTTTTTCGAAGCGGCGATCGTCAGAGACCCGGCCTATGGCCTCGCTTACACCTATCTGGCGCTGTCGCATGTGCTTAACAGCGAATTCGGACCCACCAGCGACGCCGTTCTGACGAAGGCCCGCGACCTGGCCGACCGGGGCATCGCATTGTCGCCGGACCAGGCAACGGCACACCGCATCCAGTCGCTGGTACGGCTCAATATGCGTGAGCACGAGGCGGCCGAGCATCACTTGCGCATCGCGCTCGAGCTCAATCCGGGCGACGCGGACTGTATCGAGCAGATGGGGCATCTGTTGACGATGCGCTGCCGGCCGCTCGACGCGCTCGCCTGGCTGGCACGCGCCATCCGCATCAACCCGCTGCACCCTCATTGGTATCAGTACGATCGCGCGCTCGCGCTATACATGCTGGGCGAATACCGCACGGCTGCCGAGGCGCTGGAGCTGGCGACGCGATCGAGGCCATGGATCCGCACCCGGCTTGCCGCCTGTTACGCTCAGCTGGGCGAGATGCAGGCGGCAAGGCGCCAGACTGCGCTGATCAGCGCTGACGGCTCCAATTTCTCGCCGCTCGACCATGCAAGAACGGGCATCCCCTTCGAAAACGCCTCCGATGCCGAACATCTTGCCGACGGCGTGTCGCTGGCACTTGGGTAATCCTGAGGCGGCCAACAGGCCGCTCGGCGGATCGCCCAAACAGGCTCAGTGCGGAAATTCGAGCCCCATTTCACGGTAGCGCTCGGGATCGTCGCCCCAGTTCTCGCGCACCTTGACGAACAGGAAGAGGTGCACCTTCTGCTCGAGTATGCCTGATATTTCCATGCGCGCGGCCTGGCCGATGGCGCGGATCGTCTCGCCCTTATGACCGAGCACGATCTTCTTCTGGCTGTCGCGCTCGACATAGATGGTCTGGTCGATGCGCACCGAGCCGTCCTTCTTCTCTTCCCATTTTTCGGTCTCGATGTGGGAGGAATAGGGCAGTTCCTGATGCAGCCTGAGATAGAGCTTTTCGCGGGTGATCTCGGCCGCGAGCTGGCGCATCGGCAGGTCGGAGATCTGGTCTTCCGGGTAGTACCAGGGTCCGGCCGGCAAGGCCTCGGCGAGATAGTCGAGCAGGTCCTTGCAGCCGGACCCGGTCAGCGCCGAAACCATGAAGGTGCGCTTGAACGGCACCCTTTCGTTGGCTGCCGCCGACAATGCCAGCAACGTCTCGTGCTTGACCCGATCGACCTTGTTGAGGATCAACACCATCGGCTGCCGGACATCCTTCAGCCGCTCGAGGATGGCGTCGGCATCGCCCCGGATGCCGCGCTCGGCATCGATCAAGAGCAGCACGATATCGGCGTCCTTGGCACCGCCCCAGGCTGTGGTCACCATCGCAGTGTCCAGCCGGCGCTTCGGCTTGAATATGCCCGGCGTGTCGACGAAGACGATCTGCGCGTTGTTGTGGGTGGCAATGCCGCGCACGATGGCGCGCGTGGTCTGCACCTTGTGCGTCACGATCGATACCTTGGCGCCGACCAATTGGTTGACCAGCGTCGATTTCCCCGCATTGGGCGCGCCGATCAGCGCGACGAAGCCGGAGCGGGTAGCGGGAGCTTCTGTTGCCGGCGCTTCGGTGGCGGTCATGCGGCACTCCCTTGATTGAGCCAGACGCCTTCCCGCTGCAGAAGTGCCGCGGCTGCAGCTTGCTCCGCCTCGCGCTTGGAGCGCCCGCTGCCGGTCGCTGGCGGATAGGCGCCGACCTTGACGCTGACGGTGAACAGCGGATCGTGGTCCGGTCCCTCGCGGCTGTCGATTATGTAAACCGGCACCGCGCCTGCCGCCTGATGCGCCCATTCCTGAAGTTCGGTCTTCGCATCGCGGCGGGCGGCGTCGATGGCTTGTGAGCGCGGTTGCCAGTACCTGTGGATGAAGGCACGGGCCGCTTCCAACCCGCCGTCGAGATAGAGCACGGCGATGAGCGATTCCAGTGCGTCGGCGCGCAGATTGACGCGCTTGCGCCCATCGAGGCCGCGTACGTCCGAACCGGCGCGAATGAGTTCCGGCAGGCCGATCTCCTCGGCGATTTCCGCCAGGGCCTCGGCGTTGACCAGGGCGTTCAATCTGAGCGACAGCTCACCCTCGGCAGCGTCGGGAAATGCCGCCAGCAGCATATCGGCAACGACAAGGCCGAGAACGCGGTCGCCCAGGAATTCGAAGCGTTCGTAGTCGATGCCGGCATGACTGCCGCGAGCGCTGGCATGGGTCAGCGCCCGCTGCAGGCGTTGGTGGTCGCCAAAACTGTGGCCGGTGCGCTCCTTGAGCGCCTCGGCGAGCGCATCGGCGGTCAGCCGTTTTGTCGCCGCCATGGTCCTAATTGACGAAATGGAACAGGCGCGAGGCGCGCATCTGCGACGGCCATTTCCAGATTTCGAGCGGGCTGGCGCTGCCGCCGATCGAGAAGAAGATGAGGTTGGCGCGGCCGACCAAATTCTCTTCCGGCACGAAGCCGACGGTGAAGCGGCTGTCGGACGAGTTGTCGCGATTGTCGCCCATCATGAAATAGTGACCGGGCGGCACCTTGAACTCTTTGGTGTTGTCGCCGATCGAAGCCTGTGTCAGGTCGAGCGTGTCGTAGGTGACGCCGTTCGGCAGCGTCTCGCGATAGACATCGACCGGCCCGTTCTCCTCGGTGATGTCGTGGTTGTCGATCTGCCCGACCTTGACGCGTGGCACAGCGACGTCGTTGATGAAGAGCTGGCCATCCTTGACCTGGATCTTGTCGCCCGGCAGGCCGACGACGCGCTTGATATAGTCGACGGAAGGGTCCGGCGGAAACTTGAACACCACCACGTCGCCGCGCTTCGGCTCGGAGCCCCAGATGCGGCCCGAAAAGATGTTCGGCCCGAACGGCAGCGAGTAGCGGGAGAAGCCGTAAGACCATTTGGTGACGAAGAGATAGTCGCCTTCGAGCAAAGTCGGCCGCATCGAACCGGACGGGATCGAGAACGGCTGGAACAGGAGCGTGCGGATGACCAGCGCAAGCAGCAGGGCCTGGACGATGACGCTGACGGTTTCGCCAAGTCCGCCGGATTTCTTCTGGGTTTTTTCAGCCACGCTCATGTCGTCCTCGATTGTGCGTTGGATGGTATAGAGTCTCGGCGCGCGCTGGGCAACGTCATGCCGGTCGTCAGATGCAATCAATGTGGCGCTTCTTCGACCGGCAACGCTTCAATGATCACAAAGGCTTGAGCGAGCGGAAAATCATCGGTGATGGTGAGGTGGATCACGGCGCGGTGCCCTTCAGGCAGGATTTCGTCCAGCCGCGCTGCCGCCCCGTTGGTCAGCGCCATGGTCGGCTTGCCGCTGGCCAGGTTGACGACGCCCATGTCGCGCCAGAACACACCCTGCGCCAGACCGGTGCCCAATGCCTTGGCGCAGGCCTCCTTGGCAGCGAAACGCTTGGCATAGGAGGCCGCACGCGCCGCGCGGTTTTCGGAGCGCGCCTGTTCGATCTCGGTGTAGATGCGTTGGATGAAGCGCTGGCCATGACGTTCCAGCGACTTCTCAATGCGTCTGATGTCGATGAGGTCGCTGCCGATACCGATAATCATTCGGCGGGAACTTCCGGCCCGGTTTTTCCGGTCTTTGCGGCTCTTTCGGCCAGACGCTTGCGGCGCTGCTCGTGGAAAGTGACCATACCCCAGCGGGTAATGCCGTAAAACAGCAGGCCGAAAACCAAGCCAAGCGGTATTGCGCCAATGGTCATCGGCTTAAGCACCGGTCCCCACAACTGCGCAAAGGAAAGATTATGCAGCATGTCGCCGAGATGCGCGGGTGGGCCATGCGCCGGCAGGTGTTCATGCAGGATCAGCTTGCCGACCTCCCAGGAGGCGGCCCATAGCAGCGGAAAGGTCAGGGGATTGCCGAAGACCGTGCCGAGTGCTGCCGCCACCAGATTGCCGGCGATCAGCCAGCACAGCATGGCGGCAATGATGAAGTGGAAGCCAAGCGGGAAAAACGACGCGAATACGCCCGCCGCAACACCGGCGGCCACGGCATGCGGCGTGGCCCTAAGCCGCAGGATGCGCTTGGAAAAATACCGCAGCGAGCGCGAGAACGAGCGGCGCGGCCACAAATAAGTACGCACCCGCTCGAAAAAACCATCAGGCTTGCGCCGTCGAAAAAGCACTCTGTTCCTGTTCCTAGTTCCATCAATGGCTTCGCGCCGGCTTTCCCAGCCGGGGCGCGACAGCCCTATGCTGCGCTTTGCGGTCACCGAAAGGCAACTACGACTTTGATATAGCGATGTGCTAGCCGAAGAACAACGAGGCCGACGGCATCCGCTCGGTCGCCACTTGCGGCAGCCTTGGGTATCGCCATTCTGAACAGGGCATGATCGCGGCGAATTTGAGGAGCGCCACTCAGGAACGATACTCGCTGACCTCGACGAGGTTGCCGTCCGGGTCACGGAAATAGACCGACATCATCGGGCCACGGGCGCCGATACGCTCGACCGGGCCGACCTCTATGGCTACGCCGTTGGCCCCGAGGCTGGCGCATATCTCGGTGAGCGGCCGGGCGGCAACGAGACAGAAATCCCCAGAGCCGGGAGTCGGCGCCTTGGCCTTCGGCTCGAAGGTGCGCCCGACCTCATGCACATTGATCTTTTGCGTTCCAAACAGCAGCGCCGTTGGTCGGTCCGGCTCGTCGAGGCGCTTGAAGCCAAGCACGCGCTGATAGAAGGCGCAGCTATCGTCTACCGAACGAACTGTCAGCACGAAATGATCGATGCCGGTGATCACGGCGGCGGCTCCGTTATAAATTGCGGCTGCCCGGCTTGATCGCCGGTATGGCGGCAAGCTCGGGCGGCAGCCTGTCGGCCGGATAGGCCGGAACCTCGTATTCGGCGAGCGCGATCAGCGGCACGCCGACATCGGTCTTGCCGGCCGAGCGGTCGATAATGCATGCAGCGGCAACGACTTCGGCGCCAAGGCCGCGCAGGCAGTCGATGGTCTCGCGGATCGACAGGCCGGTGGTGACGATGTCCTCGACAATGACAACGCGCGACCCCTTGGCGATTTCGAAACGACGGAGCCTGAATTCGCCCCCTTCCCGCTCGACCCAGATCGCCGGCGCACCAAGATGGCGCGAGGTCTCATAGGCCGGGATCAGCCCGCCGATCGCTGGGCCGACGACATAGTCGATCCTGCCGGGAACGCCAGCGCGGATCTTTTCGGCCAGCGCCTTGCACAAGCGCTCGGTCTTGTCGGCATGCATGAAAACGCGCGCCTTTTGCAAAAAGACCGGGCTGCGCAGGCCGGACGTCAGGATAAAATGCCCTTCGAGAACGGCGCCGGCCTCGCGGAAAATGCCCAGCACTTCATCGGTGTTCATCGTTCGCTCCATGCCCATGGTGAATGGTGAATGGTGAATGGTAGTGAGTAGTGAGTAGTGAGTAGTGAGTAGTGAGAGCACCCTCTTTCACTATTAACTATTCACTATTCACTATTCACTATTCACTACTCACTACTCACTATTCACTATTCACTATTCACCCATTCACGCGTCGCGCGTCGCTGACGCTCGAATTGTCCTTTAGCTGCGACAGCAGCCGGTTCAAGTGCTTCAGATCCCACACTTCGAGATCAATCAGCATTTCGGTGAAATCGGGCGCGGTGCGCACCATCGACAAGGTGTGGATGTTGGCGTCGTTGGATGCGACGACCTGCGCAATGTCGGCCAGCGAACCCGGTGCGTTGATGGCGGTGACCGAGACACGCGCCGGGAACCGCTCCTTGGTGCGCTCGTCAATATCCCAGCGCACGTCGATCCAGCGCTCAGGCTGGTCGTCAAAGGCCTGCAACGCCGGCGACTGGATCGGATAGATGGTGATGCCGGTTCCCGGCTGCACGATGCCGACGATGCGGTCGCCGGGCACTGCCCCCTCCGGCGCGAAGCGCACCGGCAGATCGCCGCGCACGCCGCGGATCGGCACCGCATCGTCACGCGGCTGGTTCTTGTCCTTGCGTGCGGCGCGGCCCGGAATCTGGAACAGCATGCCGGCGGCGTTGCGGATCTTCGACCAGCCCTCCTCGCGCTGCTTGGGCGCGACCAGCGTGACGCGCTCGTCCTTGTAGTCAGGAAATACCGCCTTCATGACGTCGCTGGAGGCAAGTTCGCCACGGCCGACCGAGGCCAGCACATCCTCGATGTCCTTGCGCGCCAGCCGGTGCAGCACCGGCTTCAGGTTTTCCTTGGTGAAGGTCTTGCCGGACCGTTCGAAGGCGCGCTCCAGAATGCGGATACCGAGACCCGAATATTGCTTGCGGATAGCGTTCTTGGTGGCACGGCGGATGGCCGAGCGCGCCTTGCCGGTAACGACCACCGATTCCCACGCCGCCGGCGGCACCTGCGCCTTCGAGCGGATGATCTCGACCTCGTCGCCGTTCTTCAGCTCCGTCATCAGCGGCATGATGCGGCCATTGACCTTGGCGCCGACGCAAGTGTCGCCGACATCGGTGTGGACGGCATAGGCAAAGTCAATCGGCGTGGCGCCGCGCGGCAGCGCGATCAGCATGCCTTTCGGCGTAAAGCAGAACACCTGGTCCTGAAACAGTTCCAGCTTGGTGTTTTCGAGGAAGTCCTCGGGATTGTCGCCTTCGGCAAGCTGCTCGATGGTGCGCCGCAGCCAGGCATAGGCATTGGTCTCCTTCGAGATCGCATGGACGGCACCATTCATCTTGCCGCCGGTATCTTTATAGATCGAATGAGCGGCGACACCGTATTCAGCGATCTTGTTCATCTGGTAGGTGCGGATCTGCAATTCGACGCGCTGGCGCGACGGGCCGACGATGGTGGTGTGGATCGAGCGGTAGTCGTTCTGCTTCGGTGTCGAGATATAGTCCTTGAAGCGTCCGGGCACCATCGACCAGGTGGTGTGGATGGCGCCGAGCGCGCGATAGCAGTCCTCGACCGTCTCGACAACGACGCGGAAGCCGAAAATGTCGGACAGTTGCTCGAACGACAGCGCCTTGGCTTCCATCTTGCGGAACACCGACCACGGCTTCTTCTGCCGGCTCTTGACCTCGGCCTTGATCGAATATTTGTCGAACAGTGTGGACAGTGCCTTCTCGATCTCGGACAGCACGCCCTTGTTGCGCTCGAAAATTTCGACGAGGCGCGCGGTGACGGCGCGGTAGGCTTCGGGATTGATGAAGCGGAAGGCGATCTCCTCCAACTCCTCGCGCATGCCTTGCATGCCCATGCGGCCGGCCAGCGGCGCGTAGATGTCCATCGTCTCTTCGGCAATGCGCAGGCGCTTGGCTTCCGGCACATGGTCGAGGGTGCGCATATTGTGCAGGCGGTCGGCGAGCTTGACCAGAAGCACGCGCACGTCTTCCGAGATCGCCAGCAACAGCTTGCGCAGGTTCTCCGCCTGCTCGGCCTTCTTCGAGACGAGGTCGAGCTTCTTCAGCTTGGTCAGTCCTTCGACCAGCTTGCCCATTTCCGGACCGAACAATTCGTCGATCTCGGCCCTGGTCGCCGTGGTGTCCTCGATCGTGTCGTGCAGCAAGGCAACGGCAATCGTCGCCTCGTCCATGTGCATTTCGGTGAGGATGGCGGCGACTTCGAGCGGATGCGAGAAATAGGGATCGCCGGAGGCGCGCTTCTGGTGGCCATGCTTCTGCATGGCGTAGACATAGGCCTTGTTGAGCAGCGCCTCGTTGACGTCAGGCTTGTAGCGCTGGACGCGCTCGACAAGCTCATACTGACGCATCATGGCGGGATCTCGCAATGCTGAAATGAATCATGCGCCGCACTGGCGTACGGCGCATGTCATAGATAGCCACGAAACTGCCGACGCGAAAGTGTCGGCAGTTGTTGCTAAGATCAATAATCGTCGCTTTTTTCCGGCGGTACCAGCCCTTCGATGCCGGCCAACAGGTCTTCTTCGGTCATGCGATCGAAGGTGACGTTGTCCTCGGCGTCGTCGGCATCGGTGGCCGCAACAGTGCTGCCGGTCTGGTCGGCAATCGCCTCGCCATCGGCTTCCGGCTCGTCGACCTCGACATGCTTCTGCAGCGAATGGATGAGATCTTCCTTGAGGTCGTCCGGCGATAGCGTCTCGTCGGCGATTTCGCGGAGCGCAACGACCGGATTCTTGTCGTTGTCGCGAGGTACGGTAATCTGCGCGCCCTGGCTGATTTGACGGGCGCGGTGGCCGGCCAGGAGCACCAGCTCGAAGCGGTTGTCGACCTTGTCGATGCAATCTTCAACGGTTACGCGGGCCATGAGTTGCCCCTTTCATGCCTGGATTTGATGGAAAACAGGCGCGGTCCATAACCCGAACGCCGCCAAAATACAAGCTTTTATGGCGGTGCGCAGCTCTGACGCGTGCTCCCTGCGACGACGCAGCGCCGATCACAATTGCTTGCGGTGCCGCATGGTGCCTTGGATTGCCGTAAAACTGGCGTTATCTCGAACGATGAAGGCCAACAGGTCTATTATCAGACCGGCCGATAGTCGCCACGCATTTAGACGACCGCTTATTTCGAAAAAGGACATTTTTGCATGTTCGATCCTCGTGAAAAAATCGCTCTCTTTATCGACGGTGCCAATCTCTACGCCACCTCGCGCGCGCTGGGCTTTGACATCGACTACCGCAAACTTCTGTCGAGCTTCCAGAAACGCGGCTATCTGCTGCGCGCTTATTACTACACCGCGCTGGTCGAGGATCAGGAATACTCCTCGATTCGGCCGCTGATCGACTGGCTCGATTATAACGGCTTCAAGGTGGTGACCAAGCCGGCCAAGGAATTCACCGACTCGACCGGCCGGCGCAAGATCAAGGGCAATATGGATATCGAGCTGACCGTCGATGCGCTTGAGCTCGCCGACGTCGTCGACCATTATGTCATCTTCTCAGGTGACGGCGATTTCCGCACGCTGGTCGAGGCGCTGCAACGGCGCGGGCGCAAGGTCTCGATCGTTTCGACCATGGCATCGCAGCCGCCGATGATCTCCGATGACCTGCGCCGCCAGGCCGACCATTTCATCGACTTGATGGCGCTCAAGAGTGAAGTCGGCCGCGATCCGTCGGAGCGGCCTGTACGCCGGCCCGAGCCGGCCGAAGTCGACGAGGAAGACTATTGACGGTCGTTGCCTTGACCGCGCCTCTGGCCGTCTCTCCCGAACCCGATCGCGACTGCCCGCTCTGTCCGCGGCTGCACGACTTTATCGCCGAGTGGCGGCAGCGCGAGCCGTCCTGGTTCAACGCGCCAGTGCCGACCTTTATGCCGCCGGAAGGCGAGGATGCGGTGCGCTTGCTGATCGTCGGGCTGGCGCCTGGCCTGCGCGGCGCGAACCGGACGGGACGGCCCTTCACCGGCGATTTTGCCGGCGACCTGCTCTACAACACGCTGATCGCGCACGGCTTTGCGCGCGGCGAATTCAAAGCGCGACCAGATGACGGGCTGGAGCTTGTCGGTACGGCGATTACCAATGCGGTGCGCTGCGTGCCGCCGGAGAACAAGCCGGTTGGGGCCGAGATAACGACCTGCCGGACGTTCCTGGTGCCGACGATCGCGCGGTTTCCAAACCTGCGCGCCGTGCTGGCGCTCGGCTCGATCGCGCACCAGTCGACCGTGCGGGCGCTCGGCCAGCGCGTCGCCGCCTATCCGTTCCGGCATGGTGGGCAGCAGCAGGCCAATGGCATCGCGCTGTTTTCCAGCTATCATTGCTCGCGCTACAACACCAATACGGGCGTACTGACGCAAGCAATGTTCGTCAACGTTTTCAGTCAGATAGAAGCTTTTCTGAAGACAGATGGCCGGACGAGGCCCGCCGGCGCACAAGCCCTAGATTCGGGTGATCGCGAACAACCAGGCCAAGAGATCCAGCAACCATAGAAACAGTGCAAGCTGCAGCGCGACGCGCAGGCGTTGGATGATCCGCCAATTGCTGGCCATGTCGGATTTGATGCGCAGCGCAAGCGCTCGGTGCATCCCATCCATGGTTGCGGGAGGATGCTGATCGACGAAATCCTGGAGCAGCTTCTCGGGATCGAAACGGAACGTATAGTTATAATATGGCCACACCATAATCGCGACCAGCAGTCCGATAAGAAAAAGCAATGTCAGCGCCAGCCAGTCCCAAGGCCCTATGCCATCCAGGAGCGCCCTGCCTCCAAGGAGAGAACTCGCGAACGCAGTTGCAAAGATCAGATTTCCAGCGCGCGTATTGAGACTTTCAACCACGCCCTGCTGGTGTGCGAGGCCACGCACCGCCTCCGCATAGACAAACGCCAGGCGGGGATCCCCACCGTCCGTCGCAGCAGGCGGGGCGTTGCTGTCATTGGTTAATGAAGGGCGCTCCGGCATCAAATGTACTTAGCACGGCGCCGCCTGCGATATGAATAGCCACATTGGGGAAGGCTTCGTCGTTCCCGTCATCGCGCCACTGAGGGTGCTTTCGCCGGACAGGAATAGCGTCAATCCGACGCCGTCGCTTCAGGCGTTGCGGCAAACAACGCGGCCAGCGTCGCCGGCCCGCCTTGGAGAACATTCAGGTCGACGTCGCCGCTGATGCCGTCGACGCGGCCCCGGTTGTGGTACTGCCAGTAAATCCAGTCGTCATGGCCTGGCCGCAGCGCCAGCGAACGCAGCCAGCGCGGGCGGCCGGCTACCTGCCCGGCATAGGCTTGCGCGGCCTCGTCGGTCACATAGAGGATCGCCGTCTTGCCGAACGCTGCTTCGACCGGGCCGAGGAAGGCTGAGAGTTCGGCGCTCAGCTGTTCGGGAGTTGGCCGCTGCGGGCAATTGCCGCCGAACTCAATGTCTACCACCGGCGGCAGCAAAGGCTGATCGCGCGGCACCACCGAGATGAAGTTGCGTGCCTGATCGGCACCCGGCCTGCAGAAGGTGAAGAAGTGATAGGCGCCGACGGCAAGGCCGGCGGCGCGGGCCGCACCCAAATTGGCGGCGAAGGCATCGTCGACATGGTCGCCGCCTTCCGTTGCCTTGATAACGGCGAAGGCGACATCGTCGGCTGCAACACGCCGCCAGTCGATCTGCCGCTGATGATGGGAAACGTCGATGCCCCTGACCGGATATTTGCCGCGATCCGGAGAAAATGTCTGGAAGTAGGTATAGCCGCCGGCCAGGACGAGGCCCACCAGGAGCAGACCGGCCGCGCCCCATGAGACGATCCGGTTTTTCAAACGAGACCTATCCCTATTGGTCCGCCCTGCCCTCCGCCATGGCTCCGGGCGTTCGTCGCTCGAAAAGCCAAATCGTTGGCTTTTCGTCCGCTTCGCGGACCTCTGCTCACCCTCGCTCTTTCAGCAGCCGGCCCTTCTCGCGCGACCAGTCGCGCTGCTTTTCGGTCTCACGCTTGTCGTGCAGCTTCTTGCCACGGCCGACGGCGAGCAGCACCTTCGCCCGCCCTTGGTCGTTGAAATAGATCTTCAGCGGCACCAGCGTCATGCCTTCGCGGTCGACGCTCTGCGACAGCTTGGCCATCTCGCGCTTGTTGAGCAGGAGTTTGCGGCGTCGGCGCGGCTCGTGGTTGAAGCGGTTGGCCTGCAGATATTCCGGCAAATAGGAGTTGATCAGCCAAATCTCGCCGCCCTCGACCGAGGCATAGCTGTCCTGGATATTGGCCTGGCCCTGACGCAGCGACTTCACTTCCGTACCGGTCAGCACCAGGCCGGCCTCGATCGTGTCGAGCACCTCATAGGAAAACCGCGCCTTGCGGTTTTCCGCAACGGTCTTGTTGTTGGGATCGGCTTTTCTGACTTGATTCATGATGCGGAGAGGTGGCGCCTCATCCCTAATTTATCAAGCCGGCGTGCTTCATCGCCGCGTCGATCTTCTCGGCGGTCGACGGCTCGACCGTCATTAACGGCGAGCGCAGCACGTTCTCGACCTTGCCCAGCTTCGACAGCGCATATTTCGCGCCGGAAACGCCGGGTTCCAGGAAAATCGCCTTGTGCAGTGGCAACAGACGGTCCTGCAGGTCGAGCGCCTTGGCGCTGTCGCCGGAAAGCGTCGCCTCCTGGAATTCGGCGCAGAGTCTGGGCGCGACATTTGCCGTCACCGAGATGCAGCCGACGCCGCCATGCGCGTTGAAGCCGAGGGCCGAGGCGTCTTCGCCGGAGAGCTGGATGAAATCCTTGCCGCAGGTGGCGCGCTGCTCCGAAACCCGCTCGACCTTGCCGGTGGCATCCTTGACGCCGACGATGTTCTTGAAGTCGTGCACCAATTGCCCCATCGTCTCCGGGCTCATGTCGACCACCGAGCGCGGTGGAATGTTGTAGATGATGATCGGCAGGCTGGTCGCCTTGGCGACGGCGGCGAAATGCGCATAGAGGCCGCGCTGCGTCGGCCTGTTGTAATAGGGCGTGACGACAAGGGCCGCGTCGGCGCCCGCCTTCTCGGCATACTGGACCAGGCCAACCGCCTCTTCGGTGTTGTTGGAGCCGGCGCCGGCAACGATAGGAACCCGGCCCTTGGCGACCTCGATGCAGACCTTGACGACTTGGCGGTGCTCGTCATGCGACAGCGTCGGCGACTCGCCTGTGGTGCCGACCGGGACCACGCCCGTCGTGCCTTCGGCGATCTGCCAGGCGATGAAGGCGCGAAAGGCTTTCTCGTCGAAACGGCCGCTCTTTTCGAACGGTGTGACGAGCGCGGTCAGCGAGCCTCTCAGCATGTCGTCCAACTCCTTGGGGACTTTCGGGTTTGTCGTGCGCGCCTTCTAGCCGAAAGCGAAGCGGCGCACCATAGTCTCAACATTGTTGCGCGGCAAGCATTGCGCCAGCAATTGCAATTCGAATGACCTCGAGAAGGTTTTCTTTACGGGCCCTTCATCACAGACGAGTAAGCTTCAATTCATCTGTGTCTGTTGTAGCGTCGAAGAACGGGGATGACCAAATCCATGCCGATCAGGCGGCCTCATCTTTTCGCGCTTATCGGCGCGATCGTCGCCCTGATTCCCGGCGCGGCGATCGGCAGCAGCGTCGATGTGCAGGTTACGTCGGCGATTCCGATGACCGAGCCGCAGAACGATGCGGTGCAGCAGTCCCCGTCCGCGAGCGTCGCGGTGCTGAAGAGCGGTCTCGATGCGCTGGCGGCAAACGACATTGCGCGCGCGCGCCAGGTGCGCGAAGCGCTGCCGGCCAAATCGCTCGACCGGCACATCCTTGCCTGGGCGATCGCGCTCTATGGCGGCGACCAGGTGCCGAGCGGCGACATCGCCGATGCGGCAAAGATGCTGCCGAACTGGCCGGGTACGATCGCCTTGCGCAGGAACAGCGAGCGCGCGCTCTATCGCGAGAACCCCACGCCGCAGATCGTGGTGCGGGCGTTCGACGGCAGCCAGCCGCTGACCTTCGAGGGCGTGCTGATCCTGGCCCGCTCCTATGTAGCGCTGGGCGATACCAAGGCGGCGCGCTCGGTGCTGTCGCCATTCTGGCGCACCGAAAAGCTCGAAGCCAGGGACGAGGCGGCGGTCATTCGCGAGTTCGGTGCGCTGATCCCGGCCGCCGACCATCGCTTCCGCATGGAGCGCATGTTTTATGCCGACCGGGTCGCTTCGGCGCTGCGCGTCGCCGGTCTCGCCGGCGCCCAGCAATTGGCCGATGCCTGGGCGGCGGTCACCAAAGGCGACAAGAACGCGGCCAAGCTGCTGAAGGCGGTGCCGGCAGCGCAGCGGGCGGCCGGCTATCTCTTTGCCGAAGCCGAATATCTGCGCAAGCAGCAGAAATTTTCCGACGCCGCCGCGCTGGTGATGAAGGCGCCGGGCGACCGCGACGCTCTGGTCGATCCGGACGCCTGGTGGGTCGAGCGCCGGGTGCTGTCGCGCGAGCTGGTCGACCAGAGCGACATGAAGACCGCCTACAGAATAGTCGCCGCGCATGCCGCCGAAAGTCCCGCCAATGCTGCCGAGGCGGAATTCCATGCCGGCTGGTACGCGCTGCGCGGCCTCAAGGACCCGAGCATCGCCGCCAAGCATTTTGCGCGAATCGCGGAGCTCGCCCAAGGGCCAATGTCGCTGTCGCGCGCCTATTATTGGCTCGGCCGCGCCGCCGAAGTCGGCGGCCCCGGCAATGCCAAGGATTATTTCAGCCGCGCCGCAAGCTACGGCACGACCTTTTACGGCCAGCTCGCCGGCGAGCGCGTCGGCCGGCAGACCCTCAACATCGTCTACCCCCAGCCAAGTGCCGCCGACCGCCAGAATTTCGCCACCCGCGAGGCGGTCAGCGCCATCAAGCGGCTGCAGGAGGCCGGCTATGACCGCTATGCCGAGACGCTCTACCGCGACCTCGCCGGGCAGCTGAACAACCCCGGCGAACTGGCGCTGCTTGCGGTGTTGGCGGAAAGACAAGGCAACCATTTCATGGCGCTGAAGATCGGCAAGATCGCCGGCGCCCGCGGCATCGATGTCGGCGCGCTGTCGCATCCGCTCGGCGTCATTCCCGACACCGCCAACATCTCCGGCTCGGGCAAGGCGCTGGCCTATGCGATTGCCCGCCAGGAAAGCGAGTTCAACATCGGCGCAATCTCCAGCGCCGGCGCGCGCGGACTGCTGCAACTAATGCCAGGCACCGCCAAGCAATTGGCGAAGAAGGCCGGCATGACATTTTCTCAGGCCCGGCTGACCACCGATGCCGGCTACAATGCAACGCTGGGCGCTGCCTTTCTCGGCGAGCAGCTCGGCCGTTTCGACGGCTCCTACGTGCTGACCTTCGCCGGCTACAATGCCGGCCCCGCCCGCGCCGCCCAGTGGGTGGCGAAATACGGCGATCCGCGCGGCAAGGACGTCGATGCCGTCGTCGACTGGATCGAGCGGATTCCCTATACGGAAACAAGAAGTTACGTCCAGCGCGTGATGGAGAATTACGAGGTCTACAAGATGCGTATCTCCGGCAAGTACGACATGGTCGGGGATCTGGTGAACGGCCGGGGGTGACGACCGGGCTTCAAGCCAAGTTTGCCGGTCATAGCGTATTTTGTTCTTGCTTTGTGCCGGCAGCTATGCTACTAATTTAACCATAGTGCTGATTCGCACCGACGACCCGCCCAACGAGGCGGGTTTTTGTTTCAGGCTTTGAAAGTTCCGGACGTCGAGTTGGCGGACAGCGGCCCGCCCTGTCCTGCCGGACATCTCCCCAAGGGTCCCAGCTTCGTGGACAGTGCCTTTCTGCATCCGACGAAACTTGGCGAAAGCGACGATGACAGCCAATCTCCCCCTTGAGGGACCCTGCAACTTCGGCGCCTCCCCTATTTGACCCTACCGGCCCCTCGCCTGTAGCAGTTGAAACAAGCCAGCAGCGAGAGGAACGGAGTCCACATGGCAACCGAGCAGGGTTTCTCCGATTTCTTCTACGCCGCGCCGGACGGGCTGTCCCTGCACGCCCGCATCTACGGCGAAGCGAATTCCGGCCGCTGGCCAGTCGTTTGCCTGCCCGGCCTGACCCGCAATTGCCGTGATTTTCACGAGCTGGCGCTTTATCTGTCGACGCAGGCGAAGCGCAAGGTCGTCGCTTTCGACTATCGCGGGCGCGGGCAGTCCGCCTACGATGCCGATATCGGCCATTACAATATCGGCATCGAAGCTGGCGATATTCTCGCCGGGCTGGCGGCGCTGAGCATCGAGGAGGCTGCCTTCATCGGCACGTCGCGCGGCGGACTGATCATCCATGTGCTCGGGGCGATGCGGCCGGCCGTGCTGAAGGCCGTCGTCCTCAACGACATCGGCCCGGTGATCGAGACGCAAGGGCTCGCCCATATCCGCTCCTATCTCGACCCCGCGCCCAGGCCGAAGGCGTACGCAGAGGTGGTCCGCGGCCTGCGCAGCACCCATGGCGCCGATTTTGCGGCGCTGACCGATGCGGATTGGGAGCGGATGGCGTCAGCCCTCTACCGCGAGACCGAGGAGGGATTTCTGCCCGATTTCGATCCGAAACTGGTCGATACGCTGGCGGGCCTCGATCCCAGCCGGCCGATGCCCGATCTTTGGCCACAGTTCGACGCGCTGGCGGCCATCCCAATGCTCGTCATACGCGGCGCCAACTCGAAGCTGCTGTCCGCCGAAACGCTCGAGCAGATGCGGACGCGCCATACCGATATCGAGACGATCACCGCTGACGGCCAGGGGCATGCACCGTTTTTGGAGTCCGGGATCCTGCCGGGCAGGATCGCTGGTTTTTTCGATCGGGTGGAGCGGCGGAGCGGTTGGAAGTAAAACCACGGTAAGTTTAAGTAACTCTCTGCCTTATCTTGTACCTGTGAAGCATTCTGGCAGCGATTAACAGCTATGCTGGCGTCCCGGAGAATAATTGTTGGATGTCGGCGCCGCCCCTCATCCGCCTGCTGGCACCTTCTCCCCGTGTAGTGACGGGAGAAGGACAGACGGCCGCAACGCTGACGAACTCCCCTCTCCCCGTTTTTTCACGGGGAGAGGGTAAGGGTGAGGGGCAGCGCCGACTTGATGTATTGGCCTGCAATCCGTTGTCAGATCGACCGACTTACGCCAGATCCACCCAAACCGTCAGGATTTGGCGCTTCTCTTCGCGGGCTTTGGTGCCTTGCTTGCGGCCGGCTCACCTTTTGGTTCCCGCCTTGCCGAAGGTGGAGAGGACAACGGACTTGCCCCGCCGTCGTCCGAACCACTGTACCGCGGCGTCTCAAGCACGGTGACGCAACCGTCGAGATCGTTGGTGGCCAGATGGGCGTAGCGCATGGTCATGGACAGCGTCTGGTGGCCGAGCCACATCTGCACACGCCTGATATCGATGCCGCCCTGGACGAGACGCGAGGCGCATGTATGGCGCAATATGTGCGGCACGACCTGATCGTCGGCGCCAAGCCCGACTTCGGCCTTGGCATCGTTCCAGATGGCACGAAACTGCGCCTGGCTAAGCTTGGTGAACGGGCCTTTAGGCCGGCGGCCCTCGGTGGCCGGCAGCTTGATCACCTCTTTTACCCGCTCGGTCATCGGGATGGTGCGGCTGCGGCCGGACTTGGTGATCCAGAAACTGACGCGGTGCTCCTGGATATCGTTCCAGATCAAGCCCAGCGCTTCGCCGAGGCGGCAACCGGTGTCGACGAGAAAGACGGAAAGCCGATAGGCGTCCTCGCTGCGGCTTTTGATGGCGGCAAACAGCCGAGCCTCCTCGTCCCTTTCGAGGAAACGAATCCGTCCCGCCCGCTCTTTCTGGCGGCGGAACTCGGGCAGGCTGTGGATATCCCCCATCTTGTGAGCCTTGCGCAGCAGTTTGCTGAGGGCAGCCATCTTCCGGTTGATGGTTGCGTTGCTGTTGCCGCGCTGGCGCAAGGTGCCGATAAGGTTGTCGAGGGTGCTTTGGTCAAAGGCGCTGAAACGCTCCCCAAGGAGAATCTCGTCTATTTCGCCGATGAACGAGCTGACATTGTACTTATGCCGCCCATCATCCCAAAGTATATCCCGGTATGCTGAAAAAAGTTCTCCGATCCTGTGCGACTTTACTTCTCGTATCTTGTTGTAACTGTATTTTATCTTTGCAGTTTGAGAAGAAAACATCGAAAAATGATCAGAGGTCCCTCCCTCTTGAATCGCATCGTTCGTCATTATTCGCCACACCCCCGAGTGGATAGGCCTAGACCTACCTGCTTGGCGGTGCCCTTTCAAGAGTTTTAAGCGTTGCGGCCGATTTCATCCACCAGTGGTGGATCCCAACGACATCGTTCCACAACCCTGTTCAGCTACCGAACCCCCTTTTCCTTCTGTTTGCTACCAGTCGCGAAAATAAAACAGCCCGGGCGTTGAAGCGCCCGGGCTGGATTTCAGTTGCTTAAGTCCAGCCCTTAGAACGAGCGCTGGAAGCGGAGGACACCGCCGATGCTGTTTTCGTCGGTAGCACCGGTCCAATTGTCGAAATTGTTGTCACCGAAGTGCAGGTAGTCGACTTCGGCCGTGATCGTGAAGCCGGGAACGATGTCGTAGGCAATGTTCGCCGCGATGCCGACGTTCTCGCCTTCGTCATACGCCGCCTGAAGGTTGAACGAGGTCTTCTCGTTGATGGTGTAAGTGCCACCACCCCAAACTGCCCAGTTGCCGCTCCACTGCTTGTAGAAGTTGCGTGGGATATTGTCGTCCGAACCGTAGCCGGCCATCAGGAACAGCGTCAGGTTCTGCATCGGCGTCACGTCCAGGCGAGCCTTGCCTGTCCATTCTTCCACTGCGCTGTCATAGGCAATGACGCCCGAGATCGAACCCCAGCCCTGCGTGTATTTCACGCCGCCGACGACATATGGAACATAGCTGTCGATCGAATCGTGACCCAGGTGGAGCGCGGTGTTGTCGTCGTTGAGGATAAAGCCTTCACCGGTTTCCAACGACGCCACGGCCGAGAAGCCGTTGCCGGCATCGAAGTAGTACTGGATGACGTTGGTGTCGAAGCCGCCGTAGGGAACCAGCGTATCGTTGATGACGTTGCCGGCGTAACCGGTGAACGTATTGAAGGCCGTTTCGTCCTTACCGACGCGGAGACCACCGAGCTGGATCCAGGCGAAGTTCAGCGAAACGCCTCTGCTGCCAAAGCTGGAGAATTGTGCATCAGGGGTGGCCGGGTTGCCGTCGAGATCGACCCCGTGATAACCGGTTCCCCAGTTGAAGCGGGTCTCGGTGTAGGTCTTCAAGGTGCCCATCTCGGTTTCCTGGCCGGTATAGGTCCTCAGCGTGAAGCGAGCCTGCTTGAAATAGCCGTCGTTGACATCGTCCCTGCCTTCCAAGGCTTCCGAAAGGTCTTGGTAACGGGCACCAGTGAACGCGCCCGCATCGCCGGCGGAGATGTCATAGCGGACGTAGCCGCCGATGCGCATGCAGATTTCGGTGCCGGGGATGTAGAAGTAGCCAGCGCCGTAGACGTCGCAAATCTTGACGTATTCAGCGGGTTCCGGCTCGGCGACGACGACGGCGTCGGCGGCGCGCGCACCGGAAACTGCGATCAGTGCCGCAGCGGAGCCGAGAAGAAGGCTCTTGATGTTCATTTTCTGACCTCCAGTCAAAAGTTAAAAAACGGGTCTGGGTATTCTTTGCTGAAGGACAGCGTTCCCTGCCCCATCCCCACTACCGAAAAAGATGCGCACCGCGCCGCTCCTTCAAACCCGACATTACCCATGAGGCGGCGGCGTTCAACCACGATCGTACCGGCAAAAGGTTTGTGTTGGCGCTATACCCCGGCGTTGTTGCACAAATGACACGATTTGGCCTCACTCCGAAAGCTCCCGTTAACCAACAGCCCTTCGCAAGCCGTTGCAAACGGCGGATTCCGGCGATGGTCGGCCCGAAATGTGACCATGGCGCGAGTCGCGAACCAGGGAATCGCCGCAGAATCGCCACATCGCTGGGCGGCGCTTTGGCGAAGGGTCGATTTTTCAAGGATAATAGCGCCAGCTTGTTGATTGTGCCGGCGCTTTTCTTTATCCACCGGCGCAACGGAGAGGTGGCCGAGTGGTCGAAGGCGCTCCCCTGCTAAGGGAGTAGAGGTCAAAAGCTTCTCGTGGGTTCGAATCCCATCCTCTCCGCCACCCTACGCCCTGCGGGCTTCGGGTGGCAGGCCACCCGGAACCGCATTTTGGGCGTAGGGTGTCGCCCGAAGCTACGAAGTAGCGTAGGGGGACTATGGTACGTCTATTTCCTGCAACTTCGTAACGGCGATGTCTACGTCGGGTCGACCAACGACCTTCGGCGCCGCTTCGAATCGCATCGATCAGGCTATGTGACTTCGACCAAGGCCTATCTGCCTGTAACTTTGAAGTCCTACATCGGGGTTGAAACCGAGGCCAACGCACGGCAACTCGAGCGATATTTCAAGACCGGTTCAGGCAAGGCCTTCGCCAGTAAGCGTTTTTGGCGGACAGGGCCTCACTGACGGCCTTAGGACTTATCTATTTGAAAATATAAATAAAAACAGCCGAACGAGCTGCTTTTTGCCGACCTCCGCCCTCGATTCTGACTGGAGGTCAGAAAATGAACATCAAGAGCCTTCTTCTCGGCTCCGCTGCGGCACTGATCGCAGTTTCCGGTGCGCGCGCCGCCGACGCCGTCGTCGTCGCCGAGCCGGAACCCGCTGAATACGTCAAGATTTGCGACGTCTACGGCGCTGGCTACTTCTACATCCCCGGCACCGAAACCTGCCTGCGCATCGGTGGCTATGTCCGCTATGACATCGGCATCGGCGACGTCGGCTCCTTCGACGGTGCGAAGACCACGGACCAGATGGACGGCGGCTCGCAGGATACCTACTACAAGCACGCCCGATTCACGTTGAAGACCTGGACCGGCCAGGAAACCGAGCTCGGCACCTTGAAGACCTACACCGAGACCCGTTTCAACTGGGGTAACCACAACGATTATCTTGATGACAACTTTAACGGCGGTACGAGTGTTTCGCTGAACTTTGCCTGGGTCCAACTCGGTGGTTTGCGCGTCGGCAAAGACGAATCGGCCTTCGACACGTTCATCGGCTACGCCGGCAACGTCATCCAGGATACGCTAGTCCCCTATGGCGGCTTCGACACCAATGTCGTCCAGTACTACTTCGACGCCGGCAACGGCTTCTCGGCCGTGGCTTCGTTGGAAACCGGTTCGGGCAGTGCCGATGCGGATCCTGGCATTTTCCAAGACAGCAACAGCGGCAATGATTCGATCGACAGCTATGTTCCGTATGTGGTCGGCGGTATTAAATACACGCAGGGTTGGGGCTCGATCACCGGTGTTGCCGCCTATGACAGCACTTGGGAAGAGTGGGCCGGCAAGGTTCGCGTCGACGTTACGCCGATACAGAACCTGACACTGTTCGTCATGGCCGGTTACGGTTCGGACGACAACATCGACCGCAACTTCTATAAGCAGTGGGGCGGCAACTGGGCAGTTTGGGGTGGTGGCACCTACACCATCAACGAGAAGACCTCGTTCAACCTCCAAGCATCGGTTGACGACGACAAGAACTACGGCGTCGCCGCGAACATCGCCTACGATATCGTTCCCGGCTTCACGATCACTGCCGAAGTCGATTGGGCTCGCGACGGTCAGTTTGATAAAGCCTACGATCGCAACTGGACCAATGCCGACGACAAGGACAGCGTCGGCGGGATGCTGCGCTTCCAGCGCTCATTCTAACAATCCGAACCTGATTGAGATCGAACCCGGCGGGCCAACCGCCGGGTTTTTCGTATCGGGCGACGCAGCTAACAACTCTCGGTGCATGAATACAGGCTGCCACTGAATACCTATCGCAGGGCTGAGCTGGTCAATTGTAATGCTCGCCGCGCCCGCTTGTCCGAACGTGCAAAAAATGAAGATCTTGGCACGATCTGAAGGGCTGGCCTACAGGATCAACGGATCTCGACAGCAAGTCACCGTCGACCTCGGCCTGCCGAACGCCACCCACTCGTTCAAAGTTCGGCTAGATCTCCCAAGGCGTGAATCAGCGGCTGAATTGTGCTCTCATATTTTTTCCAGCGCTTGACCGATGATGTATAGATCGGCTGCCGCACCTGCCAGCGGCTGGGGGTATTGACCGACCTGTCCTTCTCGAAAAAGCGCAGGCAGGAATCGTCCCAAGGCAAGCCGAGATGATCGATGAGACGGCGCGACTGCGCCTCCTGATCCGCAATCAGCGTCTCGTAGCGGCTTTCGAAAATACGTCCGGGAAAGACCTTATTCCAATGCCGCATCAAGCGATCATATTCACGGTAGTATAGGCCGAGTGTCTCAAGGTCGGCGTTGTAGCCGTGGTCCTTGGTGAAATGCAAGACGAAGCAGGACACGCAATTGTCGATGGCATCGCGCCGGCAATGAATGATGCGCGCGTGGGGAAAAAGAATTCCAATCACTCCGATAAACTCGAAGTTGTGCGGCATCTTGTCGACTATGCGGAGCGCGGCAGGCGCGTGCTGGCGCAGATAAGACAGGTATTCTTCGGCCAGCGCCCTCGACTGATCCCTCGTCATCGACATGATCGAACTGCGCAGGTCCTCATCCGATTGTGTTCTAAAGCCCATCGAGTTCGCGATTCGGCGCAGCTTCGTAAGCTCCCCGGCGCCATGGACATCCGGATGGCTCGCGCAGATCTGCTCGGTCAGCGTCGTCCCCGACCGGGGCATGCCCAGCACAAACACAGGCACTTCGGATGGACTGCCGTGGCCAGCCTTGGCTTCCAATAGTGACGGGCTGAATATCTCGATCATGGAATCGACACTTCGGCGGTAGTACTCCAGGTCGAAATCGTGACCAGCGGCCTTTTTTGCCTTCTGGAAGTGATCCATCGCCTCATCGTAGCGCTCGAGATCGTTCAGCACTTTGCCTGCGGCGTGATGGAGCTGGAATGCAGCAACCGGTTCGAGCCTGGGATTGGAGAGTTCGCGCAGGATAGAGTCGAGCTCGGCAGGTTTTTCGGTGAACTTTTGCGTGTCGACCAGGTAGTTGTAGGCTGCCCCAACATCGACGCGACGTTCTATTGCCTGATTGAGATAGGCTCTGGCTTCGTCCATGCGACCGAGGCTGGCGAGCGCACCAGCCAGACCAATTCGGACCATGGGATGGTCGCCGTTGATCTTCAGTGCCTTCTCGTAAAGGGGCAAAGCCATCTCGGCCTTGTCGAAGTTGACGTAGGCACGCGCCAGTCCGCAAAGCGCTTCCACCAGATCGGGCTTCAATTCGCAGGCGCGCTGCAGGTGCCTGATAGCAAGCAAGCTGTCGCCAAGCTTCAGACCGGCCTCTCCCAGGCTAAGGTGGAAATACGGATTTTGAGGCGTCTGGCTTACTGCTCGTGCAAAATATTTGAGAGCCAACTCATCGTCGATACCGAGCCCCAGCGTGCCGAGGATGTACAGCGAAAGCGGGTGGTTTGGCGTGCGGGCGAGAACGCGATGGCATAACTCCTCGGCCTCTGGAAGCCGCTTGGCTTGCTGGAGTTCGAGCGCCTGTCGCAACAGCATGTCGTCAGCTTGCGCGCGCGACGGCGGTTTCGCTTTCGGCGGCTGCACTTTCGGCGCCGGGCGGGACTTTATGTGTTTGGACCAAGCGGGCGGCAGTCGGTTGCTCATCATGTCTCGCTAGCAAAATGATCTGGGAGAATCCAGCCTGACGTGCCCGCCCGCCGCAGAACTTGGCAGCCAGGCCGGGAGCTTAGTCTAGCAACCGGTGCCCCGCCGCAATTGCAGCCCCAGCCCACAAACCTGGCGATTCAGATCTCGTGGCCCACACAAATGCAAATTGCCGACTGCAATTCCCGAGTCAAATCTCGGCGAGATCACCGAGCGACTGGATCAGCGGCTGGATTGCGCTCTCATAGTTTTTCCAGCGCTTGACAGATGAACTGTAGATCGGTTGCCGAACCTGCCAGCGACTGGCCGTGTTGACCGATCCCTCCTTGTCGAAGAAGCGCAGGCAGGTATCGTCCCAGGGCAATCCAAGATGATCGATCAGACGGCGCGATTGTGCCTCCTGATCCGCAACCAGCGTCTCGTAGCGACTTTCGAAGATGCGTCCGGGAAAAACCTTGTCCCAATGTCGCATCAGGCGATCATATTCACGGTAGTACAGCCCGAGTGTCTGCAGGTCGGCGATGTAGCTGTGTCCCTTGGAGAAATTCTGGAAAAAACACGAGAGGCAATTGTCGATGGCATCGCGACGACAGTGAATAATCCGTACATTGGGGAAGAGAAGCCCTATGAGACCGATCAGTTCGAAATTCCGGGGCATCTTGTCGACGATGCGAAGCGCGGTCGGCGCACGCTCACGAAGATAGGACAGGTGCTCCTCGGCCAGCATTTTGGATAGGTCGGGGGTGATCGGAACGATCGATTGGTCCAAGGTCCGTGCTGAAACCTTCGTGAGGCCGATAGCATTTGCGGCTCGCCTTATCTTTTTCAGCTCTCCGGCGCCATGAACATTCGGGTGGCTCGCGCAAATCTGCTCGGTCAGGGTGGTGCCCGATCGGGGCATGCCCAATACAAACACGGGCACTTCCGACGGGCTTCCATAACCCGCCTTGGCGGCCAACATGTCCGGGTTGAAGAACTCAATCGTGGAGTCGATCCAGCGGCGATAGGTCTCCAGATCGAACTTATAGCCGGCGGCCCGCTTGCCTTTCTTGAAATGATCTATCGCGTCTTCGTAGCGCCCAAGGTCGTTCAGCACTTTGCCGGCAGCGTGATGAAGTGTCGTCGCACTGTCCGGGTCAAGCTTTGGCTCACCAAGCTCGCGCAGGATGGACCTAAGTTCGGCCGGCTCTTCGGTGAATTTGCGCGTACGCACAAGCTCATTATAGGCGGCGGGCATAGCGATGCGACGTTCGATCGCCTCCTTCAGATAGATTTTGGCTTCATCCATGCGACCAAGACCGGTGAGTGCGCTGGCAAGCCCCGTCCGAACACGGGGATGATCGCGGTTGATCTTGAGCGCTTTCTCGTAAACCGGCACAGCCATGTCAGCCTTGTCGAATTCGACGTAAGCGCGTGCCAACGCGCAAAGCGCTTCCAGCAAATCGGGCTTCAACTTCAATGCTTGCTGAATATGCTTGATTGCGAGCGAATATTCGCTGACTTTTAGATAAACTTCACCGAGACTAAGGTGATAAAAGGGGTTTTGAGGCTCCTCGCCGACGGCTCGGGCCAAATATCGCAGGGCCATTTCATCGTCGAGCCCGATGAATAGCGTGCCCATGATATACAAAGCCAAGGGATGGTTGGGCGTGCGCTCCAGCACGCGACGGCACAGTTCCCGAGCCTCGGCCAACCGCTTGGCCTGCTGCAAGCCATACGCCTGTTTCAGCAGCGCATCGTCGGCCTGCACGCGCGTCAATGGTTTCGCCTTCGGCGGTTCCACTTTCGGCGCCGGGTGGGACTTTATATGCTTGGACCAGGCGGGCGGCAGTCGGTTGCTCATCATGTCTCGCTAGCAAAATGATCTGCAAGAATCCAGCCTGACCGTCGCCGCCGTTCGTGGAACTTGCGCAGCCCCAGCCGGCAGGCTAGCAAGAAGGCCCTGTTCGAACGAGCCTTTGCCATGCGCCCTCCCCTTACGCCGCTCATCGACGCGCTTCCCTCTACGGTGCCGTTTGTCGGCCCTGAAGCGCAGGAGCGTGATCGCGGCCGCGCCTTTCGCGCCCGCATCGGCGCCAATGAGAGCAGCTTTGGCCCCTCGCCGCGGGTCGTTGCCCGCATGGCCGAGATTGCCGGCGACATGTGGATGTATTGCGACCCCGACAATCACGATTTGAAGGTAGCCGTGGCCCGACATCTCGGTGTCGGCGCCGAAAACGTCGTCGTCGGCGAAGGCATAGACGGGCTGCTCAGCTTGGTGGCGCGCATGTATGTGGCGCCCGGCGACGCGGTGGTGACCTCGCTCGGCGCCTACCCGACCTTCAACTTTCACGTCGCCGGCGTCGGCGGCCGGCTGGTCGCAGTGCCCTACGAGAACGACCGAGAAAACCTCGACGGCCTGCTGGCGGCAGTGGCCAGGGACAAGGCGCCGCTGGTCTATCTGTCCAACCCGGACAATCCGATGGGCAGTTGGTGGGAAGCGGCCGAGCTCAGCCGCTTCCTCGAGGCCTTGCCGGAGACCACAATGCTGGTGCTCGACGAGGCGTATGGCGAATTAGGGCCAGCCTCAGCGATGCCGCCGATCGATGTGGCGCGGCCGAACGTCATCCGCATGCGCACCTTCTCCAAGGCCTATGGGCTAGCCGGCATACGCTGCGGCTACGCGGTGGCCGAAGCCCAGGTGATTCGCGACTTTGAGAAGATACGCAACCATTACGGCGTCAGCCGCATGGCGCAGATCGCCGGTGTCGAGGCGCTTGCCGATCAAGACTGGCTGGAGAGCGTGGTGGCGCGGGTCGCCGCCGGCCGCCTGCGCATCGCCGGAATAGCCGAGGCGAACGGGCTGAAGCCGCTGGCTTCGGCGTCCAATTTCGTCACCATCGATTGCGGCCGCGACGGCGCCTTCGCGCTGAAGGTGTTGCAGGCGCTGTTGTCGCGCGACGTGTTCATCCGCAAGCCGATGGTGCCAGTGCTCGACCGCTGCATCCGGGTCAGCGTCGGCCTCGATCACGAGCTCGACATTTTTGCCGAGGAACTGCCCGGCGCACTGGCGGCAGCGCGGGGGAATTGAGGCGCCAAAGGGGCGACGGAACACCACGACCTCCAGTACTGCCGCTATTTCTCCCCACCACCAAGCAGGCGCATGACGCGTTTCAAGGCGTCCGATAATTGGGCAGCCGCGTCATCGGCGAGGCCGGCCGTCAGCCGGGCGAGATCGCGATCCGTCGCAGCCTGAAGCCTGGCGAGTTCCGCACTTCCGCGAGCGGTTAGCGACAGGATGCGTCTGCGCCGATCGGCTGGGTCAGTGCGTATCTCGGTCAGGCCGGCGGCGGCGAATCTCCTCAGGATGCGTGTGACATAGGCCGGATCGAGCCGGAGTTCGGCGGCGATTTCGGAGGCTGCCGGTCCGAGACCGAGGTGGAACGCCCGTGCCAGAAACCCAGCCTCACCGCCGCTATTGGCGGCAGCGCGGGATCGGTCGCCCAATTCGAACAGCAGCCGCGCCTCGCCCAGCGTATAGGCGCTGTGCGTCAAGGTCAGGTCGAGCAGCCCGATCAGGCGCGTGTAGAAGCGATTGAAGCAACGTATCTCCGCGACAAGGGCATTCCGATCGGCCGGCATGACGACCTCCTTCGGGCTGATCGCTCCTAAGGACCATGATGGTCTATTATTTGACTTAGTCAATCATTCGATGGAGACGCCGCCTATCTCGCACGTGAAGCTGGCGGATAGCGATCGGCAGAGAGACCTTCGATGCACGTTGCCTGGTTGAATTTGCACAGCGATGCGCCAGACTCGACTCAGAAGATGGAGAGCGCGATGGCCGACCGGACGGTGCAGGTACGCATATACGGCAAGGTGCAGGGCGTCAGCTATCGGGTCTGGGCGCGGCGCGAGGCGTCTGGACTTGGCCTTGCCGGTTGGGTGCGCAACGAAGTTGACGGCTCGGTGACAGCCTCGATTGCAGGTGCCGATGCGGCGGTCTCGACAATGATCGAACGGCTTCGGCAAGGGCCGCCAGGGGCAGCGGTTTCGAAAGTTGACGTCGAGGCGATCGAGGCACGCGACATGTCCGCGGGTTTCAGGATTGTTGCCTAGAAAGGCATGATCCTGCTCATTCGCTTCCATCGCACAAAATCTCTGGGGTGCAGATAGAGCAAACCTGAAGCCATTGCCCTGACCGAACCTCGGATCCTTGAATTAATTGAACGTTTGTTTTATTGTTCGCGAAAAGGCGAGCTTATCATGGCGCGTACGACCGGCTCCGACGGCGAGAAGACCGAAGCTGCGGCCCGCGAGGCGGCGGTCAGCCTGATTGCGCGTCTCGGCTACGAGGCGATGTCGATGCGCCAGCTGGCGGCCGAGGTCGGCGTCCAGGCAGCGGCGCTTTACCGCTACTTCCCGACCAAGCAGGACCTTCTGTTCACGCTGATGCGCGAGCATATGGAAGGCTTGATCGAGGCGTGGCGCGCAACACGCCCTGTCGGCGCCGATCCGGCAGCGCGGCTCGCCGCCTATGTCGAAAACCACATCGCTTTCCACGTCGAACGCCGCCATTCCACCCATGTCTCGAACATGGAGCTGCGCAGCCTGTCGCACGAAAGACTCACGCAGATCCTGCGCATGCGCACCGCTTACGAGAAGGAGCTGCGCGCCATTCTGCGCGACGGCGTCGAAGCGGGCTTGTTCAGCGTCGAGGACACCGGGCTCACCGCCATGGCGCTGATCCAGATGATGACCGGCGTCATCGTCTGGTTCCGGCCGGGCGAACGGCTGTCGATCGCCGAAGTCACCGCTACATATCTAGCAATGACAATGCGCCTTGTTGGAGCAAAGAGCGATGGAGCGAGGACGAGCCACGGCACCGTGCGTCCATTCGAGCGCGCAAAGGACGCTGTAGCACTTTGATTTCGCGCATGATCCCGATTTCGGGGTCGTGCGCCGGGAGGAACGGCATGTACACGCAGACGCTCAACTTCGGGCTTGATGAAGACATTGAGGCGCTGCGCGATCTGGTGCGGCGCTTCGCCCAGGAGAAAATCGCGCCGATAGCCGCCGAGATCGACCGCTCGAACGAATTCCCGGCACATCTGTGGGTGGAGCTCGGCGGGCTCGGCCTGCTCGGCATCACCGCCGATCCCGATTTCGGCGGCAGCGGCATGGGCTACCTCGCCCATGTCGTGGCGATGGAGGAGATTTCGCGCGCCTCGGCCTCGGTCGGCCTCTCTTACGGCGCCCATTCCAACCTCTGCGTCAATCAGATCAACCGCTGGGCGACGCAGGCGCAGAAAGAAAAATATCTGCCTTCGCTCTGCAGCGGCGAAAAGGTCGGGGCACTGGCGATGTCGGAATCGGGTGCCGGCTCAGATGTCGTGTCGCTGCGCCTGCGCGCCGAAAAGCGCAATGATCGCTACGTGCTCAACGGCACCAAAATGTGGATCACCAACGGGCCGGATGCCGAGACGCTGGTCGTCTACGCCAAGACCGATCCGGAACTCCATTCGCGCGGCATCACCGCTTTCATCGTCGAAAAGGCTTTTGCCGGTTTTTCCGTTGCGCAAAAGCTCGACAAGCTCGGCATGCGCGGCTCGAACACCGGCGAGCTGGTGTTCGACAATGTCGAAGTGCCGTTCGACAATGTGCTGCACGAGGAAGGGCGCGGCGTCGAGGTGCTGATGTCGGGCCTCGACTACGAACGCGCCGTGCTGGCCGGCGGGCCGATCGGGCTGATGGCGGCGTGCCTCGACGTGGCGATACCTTACGTGCATGAACGCAAGCAGTTCGGCCAGCCGATCGGCGAATTCCAGCTGGTGCAAGGCAAGCTCGCCGACATGTACGCGACGCTGAACGCGGCGCGTGCTTACGTCTATGCCGTAGCCGCCGCCTGCGATCGCGGTGAGACGACGCGCAAGGACGCCGCCGGGTGCGTGCTGTTCGCCGCCGAAAAGGCGACGCTGATGGCGCTCGACGCCATCCAGCTTTTGGGCGGCAACGGTTACATCAACGATTACCCGACCGGCCGGCTGCTGCGCGACGCCAAGCTCTACGAGATCGGCGCCGGCACCAGCGAAATCCGTCGCTGGCTGATCGGGCGGGAAATCATGGCGGAGGGCGCCTAATGGCATTCTTTTGAGATTTGCCAGAAGCCGCACGATATGGCATACTTCGGGACATATGCCATAAATACAAGCGAGACGGACCATGGCGGGCAGAACGGGAAAGTCCGGATTTGACGAAGATCCGCAAGCACAGTTCGATGCTGGCGCTCGCAAAACGCGGCTTCGGGTTCCGGCGAAACGCGAGCGCGTCAAGCTTGGCGAGGGCGGGCGCTTCGTCATCCCTGCTGCGATGCGCGAGGAGATGGGCGTGAAGCCTGGCGAGGATATGATCCTTCATGTCGAAAACGGCGAACTGCGGGTAAGATCGTGGCTGCAGAATCTGCGACGCGTTCAGGCCGAATTGTCGGCGCTGAAACAGCCCGGTGAAAGCGTCGTCGACGAATTTCTGAAGGAGCGGCGGGAAGAGCAGCGTCGAAGCGACAAGCGTCTCGACCGGCTTCACGCCGAAGGGACGACGGGAAAGCGGGTGAAATGAAGCCATACGTCATGGACAGCTCGGCGGCGCTCGCAATCCTGCTCAACGAGCAAGGCACCGAGAGTGCTTTGGGGTTCGCGCCGGATGCACAATGCAGCTCGGTCAATGCGGCCGAGATCATTGCCAAGCTGATCGACAAGGGACGCAGCTTGGAACAGGCTGCCGACGACCTCGGCAGTCTCGGCATGCCGATCGCCGTTTTCGACGAAGCGATGGGCATCGCCGCCGGGCAGCTTCGCCAACTGACGCGGCATCGCGGCTTGTCGCTGGGCGATCGGGCCTGCCTGGCGCTGGCGATTCGCGAGAACGCCATTGCCGTCACCGCCGATCGCGACTGGAGCGACCTGGATGTCGGCTGCAAGATCGAGCTGATCCGGTAGCGCCATGGCCCCCCTCACCTCGCAGATCTCGCCCGTCTCTGATATCTTCCGCGCTAATGCCGAGCGCATGCGGGCGCTGGTCGCCGATATTGCGGAAAAGGCTGCCACGGTCGAACGCGGCGGCTCGGAGGAAGCGCGTGAGCGGCATGTTTCGCGCGGCAAGCTCCTGCCGCGGCAACGTCTTGCCCAATTGCTCGATACCGGCTCGCCCTTCCTCGAGATCGGCCAGTTCGCGGCGTGGTCGATGTATGGCGAGGACATCTCCTCGGCCGGCCTCATCGCCGGCGTCGGCCGCGTCGAAGGCACCGAAGTCATGGTCGTCGTCAATGACGCCACGGTGAAGGGCGGCACCTATTATCCACTGACGGTGAAGAAGCATCTGCGTGCACAGGAGATCGCGCTACAGAACAATCTGCCTTGCGTCTACCTCGTCGACAGCGGCGGCGCCAATCTGCCCAATCAGGACGAGGTGTTTCCCGACCGCGATCATTTCGGCCGCATCTTCTACAACCAGGCCAACATGTCGGCCGCCGGCATTCCGCAGATCGCCTGCGTCATGGGTTCATGCACGGCCGGCGGCGCCTATGTGCCCGCGATGTCGGACGAGACAATCATGGTGCGCAACCAGGCGACCATCTTTCTCGGCGGGCCGCCGCTGGTGAAGGCGGCCACCGGCGAGGACGTCACCGCCGAGGACCTCGGTGGTGCCGACGTGCACACAAGGCTTTCCGGCGTTGCCGATCACTATGCGCTCGACGACGAACATGCGCTGGCAATATGCCGGCGTATCGTCAAAAACCTGAATCGGAACAAGACTGTAAGCCTGGCCCTGAAGAAATCGATTCCGCCGCTTCACGATCCACATGAACTCTACGGCATCGTACCGACGGATTTGCGCCAGCCTTACGACGTGCGCGAGGTGATCGCCCGCATCGTCGACGGCTCCGAGTTCGATGAGTTCAAGCAGAATTACGGCACCACGCTGATCACCGGCTTCGCCCACCTCAGCGGCATGCCGGTCGGCATCGTCGCCAACAATGGCGTGCTGTTTTCGGAAAGCGCGCTGAAGGGCGCGCACTTCATCGAGCTGTGCTGCCAGCGCAAGATCCCGCTGGTCTTCCTGCAAAACATCACCGGTTTCATGGTCGGGCGAAAGTACGAGGCCGGCGGCATCGCCAAGGATGGCGCCAAGCTGGTCATGGCGGTCGCAACGGCCAAGGTGCCGAAGGTGACCGTGATCATCGGCGGCTCGTTCGGCGCCGGCAATTACGGTATGTGCGGACGCGCCTATTCGCCACGCTTCCTGTGGATGTGGCCGAATGCCCGCATCTCGGTGATGGGCGGCGAACAGGCAGCAACGGTGCTGGCCGTCGTCAAGCGCGAAGGCATCGAGCGCAAGGGTGGCGAGTGGAGCGTCGAAGAGGAAGCCAAATTCAAGAAGCCGATCCTGATGAAGTACGAGCATGAAGGGCACCCGCTCTATTCGTCGGCAAGGCTCTGGGACGACGGCATCATCGATCCGGCGAAGACCCGCGAGGTGCTGGCGCTTAGCCTGTCGGCCGCGCTGAACGCCGGGATCGAGGAGACCCGGTTCGGCGTGTTCAGGATGTGAGATGAGCGCAGTCGGCCAGAGGATTCGCGTTCACACCGGCGACATCACGAAGCTGGCGGTCGATGCCATCGTCAATGCCGCCAACACCTCGCTTCTCGGCGGCGGTGGCGTGGACGGCGCCATTCACCGCGCGGCCGGCCCCGAGCTTGAGTTCGAATGCCGGATGCTGAATGGCTGCAAGGTTGGCGAGGCAAAGCTCACCAAGGGCTACAGGCTGCCGGCACGCTACATCATCCACACGGTCGGACCGGTCTGGCAAGGCGGCGGCAAAGGAGAAGCCGAGCTGCTCGCCTCCTGCTATCGCCGGTCACTCGAAATCGCCGCCGCAAAGGACTGCCGGACGGTGGCGTTTCCAGCGATCTCGACCGGTGTCTACCGCTATCCTAAGGATCAGGCGACGCAAATTGCTGTCGGTACCGTGAGTGCCTTCATCGGCCAGAATATCGTTCCGGAAACCGTCATTTTCTGCTGCTTCGACGAGCCGACGGCCGAACTGTATCAGCGGATCGTTGCTGCACTCGGCAGGGTGTGACCCTGCGCGGGCGACGAACCCGTCCACACCTCCAGACCTTTTTTTGCTTCTTCATCTGGCCAGCCGAAAGAATCACGGCTATTGGTCATCGCAAATACCAATGGGGATTGGGCGAAGATGAAACGGCGGCTTTTCAAGGAAAGAACTGCGTCTATACTTGCGGGGTTGCTTATATTAGCGACGCCTGGCGCCAGTGCAGCGGCGTCGCTGGCTGGGAAAGTCGGCGACAAGCGTTCCTTCGTGTATCTCCCTCAGCAAGGCTCGGAAGGCAATTGCAGGCAGGCCTACAACGCCTATGTGGCTGCGGCCGGTCATTCCGCCTACGCATCGACCATCACCGGAGCAAGGGTCCTGTATTTCGTCTGCGGCGTGCACATTAACGCACCGTCCCAGAAGGCTGCCGAAGCGCTCGCGCTTAAGTCATGCGAATCCGGTCGCAAGAAGTTCAAAGTGGACATGGTCGGCGGCTGCGGCGTAGTCGCTTCCAAGTAGCTTTCGGCATCAAAGCGCCAGATAGCAATGGGGGATAGGGCGAAGATGAGACTTCAGCTTTTTCAGAAAACAACTGTATCCATATTTGCAGGGTTGCTCGTGTTGGGGGCGCCCGGTATCGGAGCAGCGGAGTCGCTGGCGGGAAGCAAGGGCGACAGCCGCTATCCCGTCTATTTCGCACCTGGCTCGACGGGAGGCTGTCAGAAGGCATACAGGGCCTATGTGGCGACCGGCAGCCATTCCGCTTATGCGTCGACTCCATTCAATTGGGCGACCGAGTTCATGATTTGCGCGCGTGCAAATGCAACGTCGCAAAAGGCTGCAGAGGCGCAGGCGCTGAAATCCTGCCAGTCAGCCAAGAGGAGCTACAAGGTCACAACCGCGGGAGCTTGCAGCATCGCTGCCTCCAAGTAGGAGATGCTGTTGGCGTTCGCTCTTCCAGGGGGAAAAATGACACCGAGACACGTCAAAAGTACAATCGCTTCGATACTTGCCGGCTTTCTTGTATTCACGGCACCTGGCATAGGAACGGCGGAATCGCTGGCGGGAAGCAAGGGCGAGACCCGTTTCTACCCCTATTTGCCGAAGAATCCGAAGGATCCATGCACCATGGCTTACAAGGCCTATGTAGCGGCCGGTGGCCATTCGGCCTATGCAAGCACTCCGTATTCCCGGGTGCGTTCGCTGTACATCATATGCGGCTCGCGCTTGAATGCACCATCACAGCAAGCTGCCGAAGAGTTGGCGTTAAAATCCTGTCAGGCCACCCGCAACAGTTATAAGGTTACGACAGGCGGAGGCTGCGAAATAGCCGCCTCCAAATAGCTGAATATCTGCCAGTCTTTGGTTTTTCAAATGGGTTGGGCAATGAAATCTTTATCCATCAGGCGAGCAACCATATTGGTACTTGCACTGTTCGTGGCCTCTGCACCGAATATTGGCGCCGCCGAATCGCTAGCTGGAAGCAAGGGCGACGTCCGTTTCTACCCGTATTTGCCGGCAACCGCGGATCGGCCGTGTACCAAGGCATATAAGGCGTATGTGGCGGCCAGCGGCCATTCAGCCTATGCGACCACTCCGTATTCCAGAGTGCGTTCGTTGTACATCATGTGCGGCTCGCGCTTGAATGCGCCCTCGCAAAAGGCTGCCGAGGATATGGCTATGAAATCCTGCCAGGCCACCCGCAGCCATTACAAGGTCACGACCGGTGGAGCTTGCGAAATCGCGGCCTCCAAGTAGGCAGGCCTCGCTTGCCTATCCTTTGACGGCCAGATTACAAAGCGGGGTATTGCCGCAGCTCGCGTGAAGAGAATTCGCGCCGTTGGCGGCGAGCTCTGCCTGTGGAGGCCCGATGTTCGCCAAGATCCTGATCGCCAACCGTGGCGAGATCGCCTGCCGGGTGATCCGCACGGCACGCAGGATGGGTGTGCGCAGCGTCGCCGTCTATTCTGACGCCGACGCTCGCGCCTTGCATGTCGAGACGGCGGACGAGGCGGTGCATATCGGTCCCTCGCCTGCCGGCGAAAGCTATCTGCGGGGTAACAAGATCATCGCGGCGGCCTTGGCCACGGGTGCCGAGGCCATTCATCCGGGCTACGGCTTTCTCTCGGAAAATCCCGACTTCGTCGACCAGGTGGTCGCGGCGGGGCTGATCTTCATCGGGCCGTCGGCGGCCTCGATCCGCGCCATGGGATTGAAGGACGCGGCTAAGCGGCTGATGGAAAAGGCCGGCGTGCCGGTGGTGCCGGGCTATCATGGCGAGGCGCAGGAGATCGTGTTGCTCGCCTCCAAGGCGCGCGAGATCGGCTACCCCGTATTGATCAAGGCGCGCGCCGGTGGCGGCGGCAAGGGCATGCGGCGCGTCGAGCATCCCGATGATTTTTCGGAAGCACTGTCTGGCGCGCGGCGCGAGGCGAAGGCGGCCTTCGGTGACGACCGCGTTTTGGTGGAAAAATATGTCGACAAGCCGCGCCACATCGAAGTGCAGATATTCGGCGACAGTTTCGGCAATGTCGTGCACCTCTACGAGCGCGACTGCTCGGCGCAACGCCGCCACCAGAAGGTGATCGAGGAGGCGCCTGCCCCCGGCATGACGCCGGCGTTGCGCAAGGCGATGACCGAGGCGGCGGTGAAGGCCGCCAAGGCAATCCACTATTCCGGCGCCGGCACCATCGAGTTCATCGTCGATGCCTCGCAAGGTCTGAAGGCCGACCGTTTCTGGTTCATGGAAATGAACACCCGCCTGCAGGTCGAGCACCCGGTCACCGAAATGGTCACCGGCATCGACCTGGTCGAGTGGCAGTTGCGGGTGGCCTCCGGCGAAAAACTGCCGAAGACGCAGAGCGAGGTCGCGCTCTCCGGCCACGCCTTCGAGGCGCGCATCTATGCCGAGGACGCAGCAAGAGGGTTTTTGCCGGCGACCGGCACCTTGCACCATTTAAAATTTCCGCAACCGGCGCCCGAAGGTGCGAGCATGCGCATCGAAACCGGTGTGCGCGCCGGCGATGCGATCTCGCCGTTTTACGATCCGATGATCGCCAAGCTGGTCATCCATGGCAAGGACAGGCGGACGGCGCTCACGGCACTCGGCGCGGCGCTGTCGCAGACCGAAATCGCCGGCTCGACGGTCAACACCGCCTTTCTTGCCGCGCTGGCCGCTGATGCGGATTTTGCGGCGGGCGATGTCGATACCGACCTGATCGCCAGGCATCAGCAGGCGCTGACGGCGGTTCCGCCGCCGAGCGGTGAGACGATTGCCGCTGCGGCACTTGCCGCGTCTGGTGCGGGCGACTTGCCGTCCTCCGACGATCCCTGGTCGTCACTGGCCGGCTATGCGCATTTCCACGCGGCGGCGCGGCGCACGCTGCTGAGATTTGGCGAGCAGGGGATCGTCGCGCGCGTATCGGTGCGGCCGGACGGGCGGTTCGAGGTGGCGCTGGATGCCCCCTATGACAGCGCCAATTCGCATGATCTCCGCGCCGCGCCTCGCCTCGCCCGCTGGCCGGGCCACGTCACGGTCTTCGAAGGCGCCATCGGCTACGGTTTTGCCGTGCCGGATCCGCTGGCGCGGGCCGACGAAGCCGCAGCCGCTTCCGGCAGCCTGCGCGCGCCAATGCCGGGACTGGTCAAATTGGTTCGTGCTGGCAAAGGCGAGGCCGTAATCAAGGGGCAGCCGCTGCTGATCCTGGAGGCGATGAAGATGGAGCACACCATTGCCGCCCCCCATGACGGGGTAATCGCCGAAATCGCTGCCGAAGGCGCGCAGGTCACCGACGGAACCGTGCTGGTTCGCTTTGCCGAGGAACCACAGCTGACTGCTGTTTCCCTATCCACGAAGTGATCTCGAACGCGTCACAAAGGCATCGCCAAGAACAACATGGCCGGGTTTGACCCCGGCCATGTTCGATTACACCAGCGCAGCTTGCGGCGCCGCGGCCATTACGGCTGGATCGGGGCGTATTTGCCGTCGTGCCACTGGTTGATGTCGTAGCTGGCGTTCTTGAGGTCGCCTTTCTCGTCGAAGGTGACCGGACCGACAACCGTGCTGATCGGCTGGCCGTTCTTCAACGCTTCAGCGACCTTGGCCGGGTCGTCGCTGCCGGCGCGCTTGATGCCTTCGGCGAAGGCCTGGATCACCGCATAGGAAAACAGCGTGAAGCCCTCCGGCACGAAGCCGCCGGCCTTGATTTTGGCGATGGCTTCCCTGGCTTCGGGCTTCGCCTGCGGATCCGATGGGAAGACGAACATGGTGCCTTCACCGGCCGGACCGGCAACCTGCCAGAATTCCGGCGAAGCGATCGAGTCCGGCATGATCAGCTGGAACTTGAGGTTCTGCTCCGCCGACTGGCGCAGGATGAGGCCCGCTTCGGGATGATAGCCGCCGAAATAGACGACATCAGCTTTCAGCTCCTTGAGCTTGGTAACAAGCGCGGAGTAGTCCTTCTCGCCAGCGTTGATGCCCTCGTAGAGGATCTCCTTGAGACCGTTCTGGTTCATCGTTGCCTTGACGGCATCGGCCACACCCTGCCCATAGGCGCTCTTGTCGTGCATGATGACGACGTTCTTGCCGGCATATTTCTTGGCGATCCATGGACCGATGAAAGCGCCCTGCGCATCGTCGCGCGTATAGAGGCGCATGATCGTCGGCCAGCCGGCCTTCGCCGCTGCGTCGGTCAGCACCGGGTTCGAGGAAGCCGGACTCATCATCAGCGCACCGGCTTCGGCGTAGACAGCGGAGGCCGGGATGCTGGAGCCCGAGCAGGCATGGCCATCGATGAACTTGACACCATTGGCGATGATGCGGTTCGCGACCGAAACTGCCTGCTTCGGATCGCACTGGTCGTCCTCGATGTCGAGCTTGATCTGGCGGCCGTCGACGCCGCCCGCCGCGTTGATCGCGTCGGAGGCGGCTTGCGCGCCCTGCTTGAACTGGTCGCCGATGGTGGCAAGCTGACCGGTCATCGGTCCGACCACCGAAAAGGTGATGTCGTCGGCGAAGGCGACCGGCGCGGTCATCATCAGGCCAAATATGGCGGCGCTCAAAATACTGAATTTCTTCATGGTGACACAACTCCTCCACTCTCGCGCGACCGTCCCGGCCGCGCCTCTTCCAGAGTGGCGGGAGAATTTCATCCTTCACCGGAGCTGTCTAGGCGCATCGTCGGCACTCGATTGGGCCTGCAACACGCGGTCCCAAAGACAAAGCCGCGCCAGCCTTGTTCCGGCCGGTCGCGGCTTTTGTCATGAGCTTCCCAACGCAGCCGCGCCAGGACCCGCTCGCCTTCCCTGTCTATTGCTCAGCCGCTGCCGTGTTCTTGATCTTCTTGGCCCAGCCGTCTTGCGCGGCCTTGATTTTTCGGGCCCCGCCATCTGCGCGGCTTTGACCCGAAGCGTCCCTGTCGTGAACTCAGTACCCCGTGAAGTCGACGTTGACGAATTCAGTGCATCGTCATCCATTCGCGGGCTTCGCGGAGCGCCTTGGCGATCTCAACCTTCGACATGGCGGCCGACAATTCAGAGCGCAGTTCCGCTGCGCGCGCCGAACCCTTGATCGCGGCGATATTGAACCATTTGTGGGCGGCGACGACATCGGTCTCGCAATCGCGGCCGGTCGCATACATCATGCCCAACTCGAAAAGAATATCGGCCTGGGCAGTTGCCCCCATGGCGCCGAAGCCGGCTTCAAGCATTTCAAAACGTGCCATTTCAATCCCCTGTTCTGGCTCCCGAGAGCTGTCTCCGTCTGTCCCTCGGTGTCCTTGACTACCTTCGGGGGCGGCCGCTCTTTCGATGCTTTCGAGAATGCCGCGGAGGCTTGAATCCGTCGTTAAATGGCGTGCTTAATTTGAGGAAAACAAAGCTAAAACAAGAGGTAAACGCGAAAATTCGTTAAGGATACAAAGCCAGCAATCGCGCCGGTTCGCACAAAATTTGAAGAAAACTTGCGAGGCACGGATCAAGACTCCGCTAACCACGGAAGATAAAGACGTGTGCGGCCCGTTTCATTTTCACCGGCGCGGCCGTTCGGGAGCGGGCAAAAACCCGCAACCCTTCCCTCGCGGCACCGCTTTTGTTTTTCCGGGAGCTGGACTAGCTTACGTTTGCGTAAGGGGCAGACAGCCGGGACGGAGCCCGATTGGACTTGCCTGAGGGAGGAGAGACATGTTTCGACAAGTGAGCCTGGCCCTCGCGGCCGCAATAATGATGACCGGCGCGGCATGGGCCGATCCGATCGAAGGCAATTGGAAAACGCAAGCCGGATCGACTGCCGCCATTTCGGGTGGCGGCGGGGCATTTTCGATTACGCTCAAATCCGGCAAATTTGCCGGCAAGAACATCGGTTCACTGAGGGTGGCCGGCGACAACAAATATGCCGGCACGATAACCGACCCGAAAACCGACAAGACCTATTCGGGCAAGGCGTCGCTTTCCGGCAGTTCGCTCAAGATGAGCGGCTGCGTGCTCGGCGGGCTGATCTGCAAGAGCCAGACCTGGCATAAGCTCTGATCGAGCCATTCCTGCCGGGATGAGCGGGGCCAGTTGGCCCCGTTTTCATGTTATCGGTCTCGCAGCCACGGCGTCGCCATCGGTCGCTGCTTTCAAGGCGGCCCGTCCAGAGATCATCAACCATTTTGAACCCCAGATGAACGCCGGCATCAGAGCTGGTTCAGCCGGGGCAAGGCATTGTCATGCGTGTTGAAGGAGACACCGCGCAATGCTTGCCCGCCGCTTCACCATCGTCTGCCTGCTGATGAGCCTGTTCGGCATGTTGTTCGCTGTCCTTGTCGCCGAAGCCGGCCGTCCGGCCCGCGCCTGGGACGTCGCCATTTCCTGCCGGCTCGGTTGCCCGAACCAGCTTCGCCACTGAACCCGACAGCGAGAATCTAGAAAACCACGCCATGACCCACCTCACCGCCAACGTCCTCAAGACCCTTCGGCTTCTGCCGCGGACGGCGCTCATCCTAATGCTTCTGGCGACCCCGGTTCTGGCCGTACCGACGATGCGCGCCGATGCCGGTTCGACCATCGAGGCGCCTGCGCTGAGGAAGTCCGGTCTCGGCTTTGTGCTGCTGGTCAGCCTGCGGCGCGGTTGAATCGCAGGAAAGAAAACGCCCAACAGCGTTCTGAGACCGCCTTACCCCCTCCCAACCGCGCGCCCAACTCTCTATATTGGGTCATGGAAAAGCGAATCTATCCCCAAGCCATTGAATCGGTCGTCACGCCGGAGCCGTTTGGCCGACAGAGCTTCAACGACGCCAAGAAGGCGGTCGCCGCCCTGCAGGTGCTTTACGACCGCAATACCAAGTTCCTGCGCGATTCATTTGCCGCGCTCGCCGCGGGCGGCGACAACAACAAACGCTACCGGGCCTTCTATCCGGAGATCGGCGTCACCACGAGTTCGTTCACCCAGATCGACTCGCGGCAGGCCTATGGCCACATGCCGACGCCGGGGCATTTCTCGACCACCGTCACCCAGCCTGCCCTTTTCGAAAGCTATCTCACCGAACAGCTTCGGCTGATCATGCGCAACCACGGCGTTCCGGTCACGGTTTCGGAATCGACCACTCCCATCCCGCTGCATTTCGCCTTTCTCGAAGGCACGCATGTCGACGGCACTGCTGCCGAGCGCATTAAACGGCCGATCCGTGACCTGTTCGACGTGCCGGATCTCGACGGCACCGACGACCAGATCGCCAACGGCACGTTCGAAGTGGCATTGGGCGAGGCACGGCCGCTGGCACCGTTCACCGCGCAACGGATCGACTATTCGCTGCATCGGATGTCGCATTACACCGCGACCAGTCCCCAGCATTTCCAGAACTTCGTGCTGTTCACCAATTACCAGTTCTATATCGACGAATTCGTCGCCCGTGCACGCGATTTGATGGCCAATGGCGGTGACGGATACGTCGAGTTCGTCGAGCCGGGCAATATTGTGACCAAAGTCGGGGACAGCGCGCCCGGTGAGGGTGCCGCGCCGCCTCGCCTGCCGCAGATGCCGGCCTATCATCTGAAGAAGCCGAACCATGGCGGCATCACCATGGTCAATATTGGCGTTGGCCCTTCCAACGCCAAGACGATCACCGACCATATCGCGGTGCTCCGGCCGCATGCCTGGGTGATGCTCGGCCATTGCGCCGGTCTGCGCAACACGCAGGCGCTGGGGGATTATGTGCTGGCGCATGCGTATGTACGGGAAGACCATGTCCTCGACGACGACCTTCCGGTCTGGGTGCCGATTCCGCCGTTGGCTGAAATCCAGGTGGCGCTGCAGGAAGCGGTCGCCGAGGTCACCGGGCTTTCCGGCTACGACCTCAAGCGCATCATGCGCACCGGCACCGTCGCCACCATCGACAACCGCAATTGGGAGCTGCGCGACCAGCGCGGGCCGGTGCAGCGGCTGTCGCAGTCGCGGGCGATCGCGCTCGATATGGAATCGGCGACGATCGCCGCCAACGGCTTTCGCTTCCGGGTACCCTATGGCACGCTGCTTTGCGTCTCCGACAAGCCCCTGCATGGCGAATTGAAGCTGCCTGGCATGGCGACCGAATTCTACAAGCGGCAAGTGGCGCAGCATTTGACCATCGGCATCAGGGCGATGGAGAAGCTGGCCGAAATGCCGATGGAGCGGCTGCATTCGCGCAAGCTCAGGAGCTTTTCGGAAACTGCCTTCCAGTAAGTGCCGATCGCATTTGTCGGTCCAGGTCAGGACATTTCGTCATCTTGATTGAACCGCATTTCTGCCGATAGACAAAGCGATGGCACGTGTTCGAGACATGACGGTTGCGCTGGCGTTCGTCGCAATGCTTGCACTCTCGGTCGCGCTGGTGGCCGGGTTCTTCGGATCGCTGCATCCGGCCTTCGATTCTTTTGCTCATTTCCGCGTTCATTTTGCCTTCTTGATGGCGCTTTGCGCGCTGCCGCTGCTCGCCACCTCGTTTCGCCTGCAGGCCGCCGCCGGATTGCTGTTTGCGGTGGCCGCCTTTGCCACCACGTCGAATGCCTTGCCGCTTTCGCGGCTATGGCAGGTGCAGGCCGCCTACGACGCCAGGCCCGGCGGCGAGGCGGTCTACCGCCTGCTGCAGATGAACCTCAGGTTCAACAATCCAACGCCTGAGAAGGTGCTGTCGCTGATCGGTCGGACCCAGCCTGATGTGATCACCCTCGATGAGGTGTCCGAAATGTGGAAGGCAAAGCTTGGGCTGCTGTCCGGCGCTTATCCCTACCGGATCCTCTGCCCGTATCCCAATGGCGTATTCGGCGTTGCGCTGCTGTCCAGACGACCGTTTGCCGTGGGCACAGAGCCGCACTGCGACAGCCGCGGCGCGATGGCGATCGCCACGGTCGATTTCGGCGGAACCGACGTCGATGTCGCCGCCATCCACCTCACCTGGCCATGGCCGCACAACCAATCACGGCAGATTGGAGGGTTGTCTGACGAAATCGCCTCGCTTGGCGAGACGTCGATCCTGGCGGGGGACTGCAACGCAGCGCCATGGAGCGCCGCCGTCCGGCGCGTCGCATCGCTTGGCAAGCTGACTGTAATGCCGTCGGTCGGGCCGACCTGGCTCTACAGAAAGCTGCCGGATTTCCTGCGCTTCGCCGGACTGCCGATCGACCAGGTTTTCAGCAAAGGTGCAATTGTCATCCGTTCGGCGTCGACCCTTGAGGACACCGGCTCAGATCATCTGCCGGTGCTGGTGGAATTTTCGCTACGCTCGGATGAACAAAAGCCGCTCGACGAGCACCAGACGGCGACCGCGCTTGCGGCGCTGCCTGGCGGGGCCCGAAGCTGAAAATCCGCAGTCCAATCTCTACCTTGGCTTATTATTGGCCCACAAAAGCGCGGATGAGGTGCTCGACGGGGCCGCCGTCGCGATGCTCGCGCGCATCGAAGGCCTTCTGCTTTGCTTCATATTCGGCATAGATGGCATTGATCCGGCGCTTTGCCTCGCGACGTGCCTCGAAACAGTGCGGGTCATCACCGACTGTCAACCCTCGAACCGACTTTTCGGTGGCCCGCATCATCTGTCTGGCGATGCGGCCATGGGTCTCTTCATGGGCGCGGACGCCAGCGAAGAACCGCTTCCACCGCTTCTGCAGTGCCGGCGACGTGGCTGAGGCTAGTTTGGGATAGGTATAGAAGAGATTGAGCGTCCCGTTGGCCTGGTGCAGGCGGCAGACGCCGTTTTCCGTATGGGCGTCGAAGGTCCAATCATCGACGCTGTAGCCGGTCTGCGCGATGGCGTGGGTCATGAAGCCGTGCTTCGGCCCACTGCGATCCATGGCCTCGATCAGGGCCGCGCCGGTGGTTCCGGCAATGTTATAAGTTCGTGTCTTGACCAATACTTTAGTGTCGGCCAAGGCTAAAGGGGTGCACAACGCCCCGATCGCCACAGCGCTCGTCAGAACTGCCAGACGCATTTTCCTTCCTCCCTGTCGTCACAGAAAGGAAACACAGGCAGGCGGTCTATTCAACAATCCTACGGTTGCGCTGCTCCTCATCTTGTTTGGTCCGGAGCAAACCTTGTGACTTACATGTTCTGGTAGACCGGGCCCTCGCCGCCCTGTGGCGGCACCCAATTTATGTTCTGGTTCGGGTCCTTGATATCGCAAGTCTTGCAGTGCACACAGTTCTGCGCGTTGATGACGAAGCGCACATCCTTGGCCGCAGGATCGGCGGCGGCATTGCCGTCCTTGTCGACCCATTCGTAGATGCTAGCCGGGCAGTAACGCGTCGAGGGCCCGGCATAGACGTCATGTTCGGAGCGCTTCTGCAGGTCCATGTCGGCGACGAGCAGATGGACCGGCTCGTTTTCCTCGTGGTTGGTGTTGGACAGGAACACCGACGACAGCCGGTCGAAGGTCAGCACCCCGTCCGGCTTCGGATAGGCGATCTTCTGGTGCGCGGCGGCCGGTTCCAGCGTCGCGTAGTCGGCCTTGCCGTGCTTCATCGTGCCGAAGGGCGAGAAGCCGAACAGCGTGTTCAGCCACATGTCGAGCCCGCCAAGGCCGACGCCGACAATGGTGCCGAAGCGCGACCATAGCGGCTTGACGTTGCGCACTTTCTTCAGGTCCTTGCCGATATCGGTGGCGCGCCAGGCGGCCTCATAGGAGGCCAGTTCGTCATTGGCGCGGCCGGCGGCTATCGCATCACAGACATGCTCGGCCGCCAGCATTCCGGAGAGCACGGCATTGTGCGAGCCCTTGATGCGCGGCACGTTGACGAAGCCGGCCGCGCAGCCGATCAGCGCACCGCCGGGGAAGGACAGTTTCGGCACCGACTGCCAGCCACCTTCGGTGATGGCGCGGGCACCATAGCCCAGCCGCTTGGCGCCCTCGAAGGTGCCGCGGATCGCCGGATGGGTCTTGAAGCGTTGGAACTCGTCAAAGGGCGACAGATAGGGGTTCTTGTAGTTCAGGTGAACGACGAAGCCGACTGCCACCTGATTGTCCTCGAGATGGTAGAGAAAGGAGCCGCCGCCGGTCTTCATATCGAGCGGCCAGCCGAAGGAATGCTGGACAAGGCCCGGCCGGTGGTTTTCCGGTTTGACCTGCCAGAGTTCCTTGAGGCCGATGCCGTATTTTCCGGGCTCACGACCGTCGGAAAGGTGATATTTGGCGATCAGTTGCTTGGCCAGCGAGCCGCGCGCGCCCTCGCCGATCAAGACATATTTGCCCATCAGCGCCATGCCCGGCGCAAAGCCCGGGCCGTGCGTGCCGTCCTTCTCGACGCCCATGTCGCCGGTGACGACGCCGGTGACCGCACCGGCCTCGTTGTAGAGCAGGCCGACCGCGGCAAAGCCCGGATAGATCTCGACGCCCAGCGCCTCGGCCTTTGTCGCCAGCCAGCGGCAGACATTGCCGAGCGAGACGACATAGTTGCCGTGATTGTTCATCAGCGGCGGCATCAGGATATTGGGCAGACGGAACGAACCGGCGGCGCCGAGAACCAAGAAATGGTCGTCGGTGACCGGTGTCCTGAAGGGATGACCCTCCTCTTCGCGCCAGCCGGGCAACAGCCGGTCGATGCCGATCGGATCGACGACGGCGCCGGACAGGATGTGCGCGCCGACTTCGCCGCCCTTTTCCAGCACGACGACGGAAAGCTCGGGATTGACCTGCTTGAGACGGATCGCGGCGGCGAGGCCGGCCGGGCCGGCGCCGACGATGACCACGTCGAATTCCATGCTTTCGCGTTCGATATCGCTCATCGACCCCTCACTGGCTCGCTATTCCCGGCATCTTGCTGGCTCACGCGCTGCATAGCGCATCAAATAGCGACGGGAAACCGGCGCGGACGTGACAATACCGATTTCGTCAAAAAGTCGCGTCCTGCCGCACAGATTCGCGGTGGCGAGCACCAATCTTAAATCCTATTCCGTTTGTAGAGATATGTCGCACTGATGTTTTTAATTGTTCGACGGCTTGCTTATCGGCCATACTTCCCGCCATGCGCATATTCGGGCCGGCTGGCTTTTCATCGACGCGCTTTTTTTTCACGCCCGGCCGGATTTGCCGTGCGGCGTTCTTGGCGCTTCTGCCGCTGGCGGCCGTCGATGCCCGCGCCGACCCGCGACTGGTCTGGGCGACCGGCGCCTACTCCTTTTCCGACGAGCGCGGCGGCTTCCGCATCACCGGGGCTTCGGGCGTCGGCACGAAGGAGGATCCGCTCGTCATCACCGAAGAGCTGAATTCAGCGACGCCGGTTACGCTGGCCATTCGCACGACGAAGCCGATCCAGCCGTTCGGCAAGGCTGGAGACTTCGCCAATGGGCTGATGTACATGCGCATCGACGTGCTCAACAATAGCGGCCAGGCCTGGGTCGAGTTCCAGTTCGAACTCCAGGAGATCCTCGACCAGCCGAGCGTGTTCGGCGACGGCCTGTCGTTCGACCAGCGCAACAAAACGCCCGAAAATATCTGGTCGAGCAGCTACGCCGATTTCGACCGCAATTTCGAACCGTATGACCGCCTGCTGTTCAAGAACGGCAAGATCGACCCGCTGAAGACCGCCAGCTTCTATTTCCTGATCACCGACTACACGCCGCGCTGGACGTTCTATCTGGTGCAGGATCCGCGCATACCGTCGAGCTGAACTTGCAAATTCAAGCTCCGCGGCCGAATGTGAAACCATGACTGCCGCCCCCCACAATAACCGAGCCGATCTCGCCGAGCTGCTGGCCTTCTACGCCAGCGCTGGCGTCGATGAGGCACTTGAAGAACAGCCGGTAAACAGGTTTGCAGAAGCCAGGCCGCCGGAGCGGGTACCCGCGGCGGCCGCTCTGCCGGCCGGTGAAAATGCGGCGCCGCAACGCTCGACGAGCGTGTCGCGCGCCGAAATGGGCGAGAGACCGAATACGGCCCCGGTTGTGCGAATGCCCCCGGCCACCGCAACGGTGCCCGACGAGGCGCAGGCAGCGTTAGCGCGGCAACTGGCGAGGTCGGCGGCAAACCTCGACGAGCTTCGCCAGCACATGGCGGCATTCGACGGCTGCAATCTCAAATTCACGGCCAAGAACCTGGTGTTCGCCGACGGCAATCCGACTGCCGAGGTGATGCTGGTCGGCGAAGCGCCGGGCCGCGACGAGGACATAGAGGGCCTGCCGTTCGTCGGCCGCTCTGGCCGGCTGCTCGACCACATCCTGGCCGCGATCGGTCTTGATCGAAATTCAGTCTACATCGCCAATGTCATTCCCTGGCGGCCACCGGGCAATCGCACGCCGACGCCGCACGAGACCGAGATATGCCGGCCGTTCATCGAACGGCAGATCGAGTTGGTTGCTCCGAAAGTGCTGGTCAATCTCGGCGGCCCGTCGGCAAAGACCCTGCTCAACACCTCCGAAGGCATATTGCGGCTGCGCGGCAACTGGCGCGTCCACACGACCCCATCCGGCGTCGCAATTCCCGCCATGCCGACCCTGCATCCGGCCTATCTCCTGAGGACGCCGGCGCACAAGAAGCTGGCGTGGCGGGATTTCCTCGAAGTGAAGGCGAAGTTGCGGGCGCTGAGTTGAGGTTCGCGCGCCTCTTCCTTCTCTCTGTGGTGGAGAAGGGAAAGACAGTGCCGATGACTTCCCAGGTAATTGAAATCCCTCTCCCACCGGCCTAGTCATCTCGTCATGACAGCAGTCCAGATTTCCGCCGGCAGTCTCATTCGCGAATGGCGTACACGCCGGCGCATGAGCCAGCTCGACCTCGCCATGGAGGCCGAGATCTCGCAGCGGCATCTGAGCTTCGTCGAAAGCGGCCGCGCCGCACCCTCGCGCGATATGGTGCTGCATCTGGCCGAGCAGCTTTCGATCCCGCTCAGGCAGCGCAACCAGCTGCTGCTGGCCGCCGGCTTTGCCCCGAGCTTCAGTGAGCGGCCGCTTGACGATGCCTCGATGGCGCCGGCGATGGCGGCGGTCGAGACCGTGCTCAAGGCGCACGAGCCGTTCCCGGCGCTTGCCGTCGACCGGCACTGGAACCTGGTGTCGGCGAACGCCGCCATAGGCCCGTTCCTCGCCAATGTCGCCGATGCCTCATTGCTGACGCCGCCGGTCAACGTGCTGCGCCTCAGCCTGCATCCCGGCGGCATCGCGCCGCGCATCGTCAACCTTGCGGAATGGCGGACGCATCTTCTGGAGCGGCTGAAGCAGCAGAACGATGCTACCGCCGATCCGGTGCTGGTCGAGCTCGAGCGCGAGCTTCGGGCCTATCCGTCCGGCCTCAAAGGCAGCCGGCCGGCGCCGGTCGAACCGAATGCGATTGTCCATCCGCTCAAGCTTGCCCATGGCGACGCGATGCTGTCGTTCATCAGCACCATCACCGTATTCGGCACGCCGCTCGACGTGACGTTGTCGGAGCTGGCGATCGAATCCTTTTTCCCGGCCGACGAGCAGACGCGGGCGGTGCTGGTGCGGCTGGCGAAAGGGCGGGCCGACGCGGCGAAAGGCTGATCACCCCTGTGGCGCGATCGCCTTGCGCGTGCGGGTGCGTTCGAGGCCGAGCTGGCGCTCACGCCAGATGATGGAAATGCCCGCTGCGACGACGATAATGCCGCCGACCAGCATGTTGATCGTGGCGACGTCGCCAAAGACCAGATAGCCGACCACGACGCCGAGGATCATCGAGGTGTATTCGAACGGTGCCACGACCGAAGCTTCGGCATGGCGATAGGCCGAGGTCATCAGGATCTGGCCGAGCCCGCCGCAAAAACCCGCGGCAATCAGAAGCCCCGCCTGCACTGGCGTCAGCGCCTGCCAGCCGAATGGCAGCGAAAGCAGCGCCATGACGCTCGCCGTCACAGAGAACCACAGCACGATGGTCGCCGTCCGCTCGCTCTGGACGAGGTTGCGCACCAGGAGCATGGCGATGGCCGAGATCGCCGCGGCTATGAGGGCGGCGATGACGCCGAGCACCTCCTGGTCGCCAAGGGCAGCGCCCGAGCCCAGCAGCGTCAGTTCCGGCCACGAGATGATCAGCACCCCGACCAGGCCGACGGCAACCGCGCTCCAGCGATAGATGCGGATGGCTTCGCCGAGGAAGATCGAACTGAACACCACGACCAGCAGCGGCTGCGCGTAGTTCAGCGTAATCGCCTCGGGCAGCGGCAGCCGCGTCAGCGCGAAGAAGCCGAGCCCCATGGCGCAAACCCCGACAACACCGCGCGCAATGTGGTTGAGCGGGCGCTTTGTCGAAAAGGCGGTGCCGAGTTTCCCCTGGAAGGCGAGGAAGGCGATGATCGGAAAGATGGCAAAGAAGGAGCGGAAAAAGACGATCTGGCCCGCCGGCACCGTGCCTGCCGCCTTGATGCAGGACGACATGCCGACGAAGACCGCCACCGATACGATCTTGAGCACGATCCCGGTTAGCGTGCTGTGTTCGCCGGCGTGGTCGCCGGCAGCAAGCACTGGCAAGTCCGGTTCGGCTGTCACGCCCCTTTTGCTTCCTGGATCGCCGCCCAGATGCGCGCCGGCGTTGCGGGCATGTCGATATGTCTGATGCCGTAGGCGCTGTAGAGAGCGTCGGTCACCTCATTGAGCGCGGCACGCGTCGACCCGATCGTACTCGCCTCCCCGGCGCCCTTGAAGGCCTCGCGACGCAGCACCGAGGCGCCCATCCCGAATTTCGGCGTGACGACGGTCATGGAAGCCTCGCGATGATGCTTGGGAAATGATCGCCTGAAATAGACGTCGCTGCAGTTTTGTCGAGGGAGTGTTTCGTGTAAAGAGCGCAGACTTCAATTTATTTGGACCAGCGGACCCGCCCGCCACTCCCGGATCGACAGGAAAAATCAAGGAATGCGCACCGATACCGGCCAGGTCTTCAAGCTCGAAGACTATCGCCCCAGCGATTATCTCATTCCGGAAACCAGCCTGACTTTCCGCCTTTCACCTGAAGCAACGCATGTCACCGCCGTGCTGGCGGTCGAACGCCGCGACGGGATTGCGGCATCAATGCCGCTGGTGCTCGATGGCGACGGGCTGACGCTCAGCAGCATCGCCATCGACGGCCAGGAAACGAGCCCTGCGGATTTTCTCGCCACGCCCGATCAACTGACAATCGTCAGCCCCCCTGCGGCAAGGCGCTTCCAACTGAGAATCGAAACCGTGCTGGCGCCGGCGCGGAACGAAGCGCTTATGGGCCTCTATCGCTCCAGCGACGTCTATTGCACGCAGTGCGAGGCCGAAGGCTTTCGCCGCATCACTTATTTCCTCGACCGCCCCGACATCCTGTCGGTCTATACGGTGCGCATCGAAGCTCAGCGCCGTGAGGCGCCGCTGCTTTTGTCCAACGGCAACCCGGCCGGCAGCGGCGAACTTGCCGGCGGCTGGCACTATGCGGTCTGGCACGACCCGTTCCCCAAGCCGTCCTATTTGTTTGCGCTGGTGGCGGGCGACCTCGGCAGGATCTCGGACAGTTTCGTTACCCTGTCTGGCCGCAACGTCGAGCTCGGAATCTATGTCGAACCGGGCAAGGAGAGGCTCGCCGGCTACGCCATGGATGCCTTGAAACGCTCGATGAAATGGGACGAGGAGGCGTTCGGCCGCGAATACGACCTCGATGTCTTCAACATCGTCGCCGTGTCCGACTTCAATATGGGCGCGATGGAGAACAAGGGTCTCAACATCTTCAACGACAAGTACGTGCTGGCCGACCAGGAAACCGCGACGGACGCCGATTTCGCCAATATCGAAGCCATCATCGCGCATGAGTATTTCCACAATTGGACAGGTAACAGAATCACTTGCCGCGACTGGTTCCAGCTTTGCCTGAAGGAAGGCCTGACCGTTTTCCGCGACCACGAATTCTCCGCCGATCAGCGCTCGCGCGCCGTCAAGCGCATCGCCGAGGTGCGTACGCTGCGCGCCCATCAGTTTCCCGAGGACCAGGGGCCGCTGGCGCATCCCGTGCGGCCGCGCCGCTACCGCGAGATCAACAATTTCTACACGGCGACGGTCTACGAAAAGGGCTCGGAAGTCGTGCGCATGATCCATACCATCCTCGGCGCCGAGACGTTCCGCGCCGGCATGGACCTGTACTTCGAACGTCACGACGGCCAGGCGGCGACGATCGAAGACTTCATCAAGGTGTTCGAAGACGTCTCCGGTCGCGACCTGTCGCAGTTTTCGCTGTGGTACCATCAGGCCGGTACGCCGAACCTGACCGTCAGTTCGGCATATAATCCGGCGGCGCGAGAATTCACGCTCGAAATCGAGCAGTCGGTGCCGCCAACACCGGCGGAAAGCCGCAAGCGGCTGATGCACATTCCGCTTGCCTTCGGCCTGGTTGGCGCCGGTGGCGAGGCGATAGCGCATACCGGCGTCGAAGGGGCGAACGTCGAGGACAGTGTCATCCATATCCGCAAACGTCGCCATGTCGTCAGGTTTTCCGGGATTGCCGAGCGTCCGGCCATGTCGCTCAACCGTGGCTTTTCGGCGCCGGTGACGCTTTCGGTCGAGCAACGGCCCGACGACCAGTTTTTTCTGGCTGGCCATGACAGCGACGCCTTCTCGCGCTGGCAGGCGTTCAACACGCTTTTGACCGATGCCCTGATTGCAGCCTTCCGTCAGATCCTGGACCACAGGCAACCCGAGTTCAGCGCCCGGCTGACCGAGCTTGCCGGCAAGATAGCCGGCGACGAAGCACTCGAACCCGCCTATCGGGCATTGGCGCTGGCGCTGCCCGGCGAGGCCGATATCGCCCGCGACATCGGCAAGAACATCGACCCCGACGCCATTTTCGCGGCGCGCGAGGCGCTAGTGGTTGCGATCGCCGAGACCAACAGCGAGATATTCTCCAAACTTTACGATCGGCTCGCCGACAATGGTCCGTTCAGCCCGGATGCGACCAGTGCCGGGCGGCGTGCACTGCGCAATGTCCTGCTGGATTATCTCTGCTTGCTGCCGGGAGGCGCGGAACTCGCTGCCCGGCACTTCCAGTCGGCGACCAACATGACCGACCGGGCCGCGGCGTTGACCGTGCTTGCGCACCGTCACCACGGCTCACCGGAGGCGACCAAGGCGCTGGCCGATTTCGAGGCGAGATATGCAACCGATGCGCTGGTCATGGACAAATGGTTCCAGATCCAGGCCAGTGTGCCCGGCCCGCAAACCGTCGATGCGGTGCGCGCTTTGACCGGCCACCCGACGTTCTCGATGGCCAACCCGAACCGGGTGCGCTCACTCATCGGTACGTTTTCCAGCGCCAACCAGACCGGCTTCCATAGCGCCGACGGCGAGGGCTACCGGCTTTTCGTCGAAACGGTGCTGCAGGTGGAAAAGCGCAACCCGCAGGTGGCCGCCAGGCTGGCGACGGCGCTCAGGTCTTGGCGGTCGCTCGAACCGGTGCGGCAGGCCAAGGCAAGGGAGGCGCTGCTTTCGATCGCCAATGCAGAGAAGCTGTCGGCCGATTTGCGAGACATCGTCGAGCGCACGCTGGCCTGACAACGCGCCGACTCACCACCACAATGGCGTCTCGCCCGAAAACCGCATTATTTTAGTCGATTTTTAATCTTTTTTCGCCGCGCCTCTGGACAAGGCGAATCACTTTTGATTCTTTACAGACGATTCGGAAGTGCGGCGTTGCCGGATCGTCAAGCAGATTGAAAATCGGGGAGTGCCATTTATGGCGAAGGCGGACGCGTGGGGCGCGCCCGGTGGGACGGCTTTTGAGCGACGCGAGGCGCGAAGCGACGGTCTCGCCGGCAATACGCGGCTCATCGCCGAACCTGCCTACCGACGGCTGCTGGCAGCCGAGCCGCTGTTGCGGCGATCGATACCGGCCCTCATCATCATCTTTCTGTTGATCATTGCAGTATTGCGCTTTCTGTCGCTGATGAACGAGCGCGACGAGATCGAGCGCGACGCCAAGGCGATCCTTGCGCTGGCCGCGGGCCAACTGGCCAGTTCGATCGCTGCCGACGCGACCATGGTTTCGACGCCCGGCGCGATCCAGGACCTGCTGGAGGGAACCGGCCGTCAGGGCGCGATGGGCCGAAGCCACGTACTGGCGATCACCGACAGCGCCTTCAAGATCATTGCCGTATCGCCGCAGTCGACGCACTGGGAGGGGCGATCGCTCGATGGCGTCGTGCAGGGCGGGCAGCCGCTGTTCATGTTCGGCGACCGCGCCGGGGTGATGGAGGTCAGCATCGGCGGACAGGACTGGTACGCGGCGGTGAGCCTGGCGAATGGCCGAAGGCGTGCCGCGGCGGCCTTTGTGCCGCAGGAGGCAGTTTTTGACACCTGGCGCAAGACGGTCTCGCTCAACGTCACGCTGTTTGTGCTGACGGCCGGCGTGCTGATCATCATCCTCTACGCCTATTTCGGCCAGGCGGCGCGCGCCCAGGCCGCCGACCGCATCTATCTCGAAGCCCACCAGCGCATCGACATGGCGCTGGTGCGCGGCCGCTGCGGCCTGTGGGACTGGGACATGGTGCGCGGCAAGATGTACTGGTCGCGCTCGATGTACGACATGCTGGGCTACGAGCCTTGCGACACGATGCTGTCGTTCGGCGAAGTCGACGAAATCATCCATCCCGAGGACGGCGATTTGTTTGAACTCGCCAACAGGATCGTCGGGCGCGAGATCGACCACATCGACCAGGTGTTCCGGATGCGTCATGCCGACGGGCAATGGGTCTGGATGCGGGCAAGAGCACAGGTTATCGACCCGGAAGCCCCGGAGATCCAGCTGATCGGCATCGCCGTCGACGTCACCGAGCAGCGGCACCTGGCGCTGCGCTCCGAAGCCGCGGACCTGCGCCTGAGGACAGCCATCGAAAACATCAACGAATCCTTCGTGCTGTGGGATTCGTCCGAGCGCCTGATCATGTGCAATTCCAAATACCAGCAGGATAACGGCCTGTCGGATCGCGACGTGATGCCGGGCGCCCCGCGCGCCGTGCTGGATGAACGCATGTTGGCGTTCGCCTCGGAGCGGCGGCTTGCCAATACCAACGGACCGCAGGGGGGCGTGACCTTCGAGCGCCAGCTTGCCGACGGCCGCTGGCTTCAGGTGAACGAATTGCGGACAAGGGACGGCGGCACCGTCTCGGTCGGCTCCGACATCACCCAGATCAAGCTGCACCAGGAGAAGCTGGTCGACAGCGAGCGCCGTTTGATGGCAACGATCCACGACCTCAGCCTTGCCCGTCGGGCGGAAGAAGAACGGGCCCGCGAACTCGTCGAGCTCAATCGCAAATACATGAAGGAAACCGAGCGGGCGGAAGCGGCGAACCGGGCCAAATCTGAATTCCTGGCCAATATGTCGCACGAGTTGCGCACGCCGCTCAACGCGATCATCGGCTTTTCGGAACTGATGGAACGGGGCCTGTTCGGGCCGCTGGGTTCGCCGCGCTACGAAGAGTATGCCACCGACATCAACGGCAGCGGCAAATATCTTCTCGGCGTCATCAACGATATCCTCGACATGTCGAAGATCGAGGCCGGCCAGTTCGCGCTGGATCAGGAACAAATCGATCTCTGCCCGCTGATCAGGGAAACGGTTCGCGTCGTTTCGCTGCAGGCGGCGGAAAAATCGATCACCGTCGAAACCCGCATCGCCGATTCGCTGACGCTGTTCGCCGACCGCAGGGCGATCAAGCAGATCCTCATCAATTTGTTATCGAATGCCGTGAAGTTCACCGGGCAAGGCGGCCACATCTCGGTCAGGGCCCGCAGCATTTCCAGCGCGCTGATCCTGACGATCGAGGACAATGGCTGCGGCATCCCGAAGGCGGCGCTGAGCAAGCTCGGGCGGCCGTTCGAACAGGTGCAAAACCAGTTCTCCAAGAGCCATGCCGGCTCCGGCCTCGGCCTCGCCATCTCGCGCTCGCTGGCCGAGCTTCAGGGTGGCGCGTTGAAGATCCGCTCGACCGAAAGCGTCGGCACGATCGTCTCGGTACGCATCCCGATCAAGAAAGCCACGCAGGCGGTCAAGGCCGCTGCCTGAAACGACAAAATAAGTCTCCGGCGGCTCGCGCCGCCGGAGAGGTTATTAATTCTCACTGCATGCCGTCATTGCCGTCGCCGCCCCATTGGTGGTGACGGCCGGGACCCTTCGGCAGTTCGTTCTTCTCGATCTTGCCGTCATTGTCGCGGTCGAGCATGGCGAACACCTTCTTCTGGCGGCTGGTGATGTCGTCGGCGGTCAGCGTGCCGTCGCCCTTGGTGTCGTAGCGGGCGATGATGCGCCTGGCCATCTGCTCGAAGCGTGCCTTCTCCAGCGCGTCGGCGAGCTGTGCCACGGTCAGCTTGCCGCCATTGTCGGCGACCATCTTCTTCAGCCGCGCGTTCATGGCGTCGGAGAACTGGTCGAAGGTGATGGTGCCGTCATTGTCCTTCATGACCTTACCGAGGCGCATCATCATGCCCTCGCGCGGCCCGGCGCCGGAGTGCTCGTCTGCATAGGCAGCGGTGCCGACGGCGCCGGCCAGGGCTGCGAAAACGAGTGCAAGTCTGGTCGTCTTTCTCATGGTCTTCTCCTGTTGCATCGTCACCCCCGATGCTAGAGCGGCAGATCTTCAATCCCCGCTCTATCTCCTTGTTTGAGCATCGGAAGCTCCCAAAGCAGGTCGCCACTTTTGGCTCCGATGCTCTCGCCCGTTCGGCCGATTGCCGTCACGGTTATTTCGCACGAAGCAAAAGGTCAAAATCCTTTCTGACCTTCTGCGACGTCTCCTTGAGGTGCGCTTCAAGCACACCGAAATCCGGCAGGTCGGTGACCGCCAGAAGCAGATCCGAAAGCCCTGGCGGAACGTCGTCGCGTTCGAACGCGCCGGTAAGGCAAAGCCGTATTATCTGGGTCAGCGCCAGATAGAGCGAATAGGCATCCACCAGTTCCTGCCTGACCTGGGCGCTGGCGAAATCCGGCGCCAGGCGCGACAGGATGTCAGCCGTGCCGGTGGCCCTGCGGCCTGCCTCGATCTTTCCGGTAATCACCGCAACCTGGGCGATGAATTCGAGATCGATGAGGCCGCCCGGGATCAGCTTGATGTCCCAGGTATCGCGCGGCGGCTTCTCCTTGTCGACCATGGCGCGCATCTCGGATGCCTCGGCCATCACCTTGACTGGATCACGCGGCAGAGCGAGCACTGCGGCAACTTCCCCTTCGACCTCGCGGCAGAGCTCGGCATCGCCGCCGATCGCGCGGGCTCGCGCCAGCGCCATGTGCTCCCATGTCCAGGCGTCCTGGCGCTGATACTTCTTGAAGGCGTCGACATGGGTGGCCACCGGCCCCTTGTTGCCGGACGGCCGCAGGCGAAGGTCGAGTTCATAGAGCACGCCCTCGGCCGTCGGCGCGGAAACGGCGGCGATCAGCCGCTGCGTCAGTCGGCTGTAGTAATGCGACGGGGCAAGCGGCTTGTCGCCGTCGGACTCCTCGGCATCGGCGTCGTGATCGTAGAGCAGGATGAGGTCGACGTCGGAACCTGCCGTCAGTTCGCGGCTGCCGAGCTTCCCCATGCCGAGCAGTGCGACCCTGCCGCCGGCAATACGGCCATGACGCAGCACAAATTCCGCCGTCACCGTCTGCAATGCCGCCTCGATGGTCAGATCGGCGAGGTCGGAAAAAGCGCGGCCGGCGCGCGGTGGATCGATCGACCCGGCAAGCAGTCTGACGCCGATCAGGAACTTTTGCTCCGAAGCAAAGATGCGCAGTCGGTCGAGCACGTCCTCATAGGCCCTGTCGCCTTCGAGGAAGGCGGCAAGACGCGCCGACAGATAGGCGCGGTTGGGCAGTTCACTCAGCAGCGCCGGATCGAGCAGGCCGTCGAAGACATGTGGCCGGCGCGTGATGATGGCGGCCAGCCGCGGTGCCGCGCCCATGATCGTCGCCATCAGCTTCAGCAAAGCCGGGTTCGAATGCAGCAGCGAAAACAGCTGGATGCCGGCAGGCAGGCCGGCAAGGAATTCGTCGAAGCGGATCACTGCCTCGTCCGCCCGCCGCGTCTGGCCGAAGGCTTGCAGCAGCGCCGGCGTCAGTTCGGTCAGCCGCTCGCGCGCTTCCGCCGACCGGGTGACGCGATACCGGCCGAAGTGCCAGCCGCGGATAACCCGGCAGATGTCGCTCCGCCGCTGGAAGCCGAGCCGCTTCAGGGTCTGCAAGGTGTCGGGATCGTCGACGTCGCCGGTAAAGACCAGATTGCCGATGCCTGCCGAAAGCTCCGGCGCGGTTTCAAACAGCGCTGCATAGTGGCGCTCGACCTGGTGCAGCGCCGCGCGAAACGCTTCGGCAAAGCCTGCCGCATCGGCAAAGCCCAGCATGCGGGCGACGCGCTCCAGCCCCTCTTCGTCCTCCGGCAGGATGTGCGTCTGCTGGTCGGCAACCATCTGGATGGCGTGCTCGACGCCGCGCAGGAACCAGTATTGCCTGGTGAGGGCATCGCGCGCATCGGCAGTGATCCAGCCACGCGCGGAGAGTTCGCCAAGCATCGGCACGGTCTCGCGGCCGCGCAGTTCGGGAAAGCGACCGCCGGCGATGAGTTGCTGGGTCTGGACGAAGAACTCGATCTCGCGGATGCCGCCGCGGCCGAGCTTGACGTTGTGACCTTTGACCGCGACCTCGCCATGGCCCTTGTGGGCGTGGATCTGGCGCTTTATCGAATGGACGTCGGCGATCGCCGCATAGTCCATGTATTTGCGCCAGATATAGGGCTGCAGTTCCTTCAGGAACGCGGCGCCGGCGGCAAGATCGCCAGCCACCGGGCGCGCCTTGATCATGGCGGCGCGCTCCCAGTTCTGGCCGCGCGCCTCATAGTAGCGCAGCGCCGCCTCGACCGGGATCGCCAGCGGCGTCGAGCCGGGGTCGGGACGAAGCCTGAGATCGGTGCGGAAGACGTAACCGTGCTCGGTGCGGTCCTGGAGAATGCGGACCAGCCGGCGGGTCAGGCGCGAAAACAGCTCGGTGGCATCGAGCGAATCGACGACGGCAGGCGCATCGGGGTCGAAGAAGACGACGAGGTCGATGTCGGAGGAGAAGTTCAGCTCATGCGCACCGAGCTTGCCCATGCCAAGCAAGATCCAGCCCGAGCGTTGCGCCGGATTTTTCGGATCCGGCAAACTGAGCTTGCCTTGCTCATGCGCGTCGCGGAGCAGGAAATCGACGGCTGCACGCGTGCAGGCGTCGGCAAGGTCGCTCAGTCGCCGCACCGTCAGCGAAGTCTCGGCCTCGCCGGCGAGATCGGCCAAGGCGATCAGGAAATGCGCCTCCGCCTTGCATCGGCGCAGCTCCATCATCAGGCTGCCTTCGGAGACGGCCTCTGCGCGCGCTGCCTTGTCGACCGCGGCGCCGATCGATGACAGCCGCGCCTCGATGGTCTCGTCAAAAAGCGCATCGAGGATTCGCGGCCGGCGGCGCGCGGTATCGCGCAGGAACGGCGACAGGTCGAAAACGGCGGCGAGGAAATCCTGGACGACCCCCTTGCCGGCGAGAAATTTCGCCAGTCGCGGCAGTTCTTCCTGCCGCGCGGCGTCGGCGATCTCCGCCAATTCCTGCCTGGCGCGGCTTGCATCCAGCGGAACGAGCTTTACCGCCGGCTTCAAAAGCCAGTCCGTCTCGCGGCGTCGCGCTGCCATCCTCGCCACCATCAGCGATCCTCCCGCCCGGGAAAACTCATGACGACGGACAATCCGGGATTGCCGGGTAGAAGCTCAAGCCGTCCATTGTGGAACGTCATGATCGCCTTGGCGAGGCTCAAGCCAAGGCCGGAACCCGGCTGCGAGCGGCTCTTTTCCAGCCGCACGAAACGCTCGGTCACCCTGGCGCGGTCGACATCGTCGGGAATGCCCTGGCCGTTGTCGGAAACAGCAAGCCTGATCTCGCCATCGATACGCTCCAGCGTCACGCGAACCGTAGGCCTGGAGGTCGAGTCGGTCGAATATTTGATCGCGTTGTCGACGATATTGGACAGCGCCTGGCCGATCAGCTCGCGATTGCCGTTGACGGCGAAGGCACCCTGTACCGAGGTTTCGAGCGTCACACCCGCCTCTTCCGCCACAGGCTCGTAGAGTTCGACGACGTCGTGCACGGCAGCGGCTAGGTCGACCCTGGTGGTGCTTTCGGAGGAATAGCCGGCCTCCAGCCGTGAGATCATCAGGATGGCGTTGAAGGTCTTTATCAGCTGATCGGATTCGGCGATCGTTCCTTCCAGCGCCTGTCGGTAGTCGCTGGTGTTGTGCTTGCCGGAAAGCGTCGCTTCGGCGCGATTGCGCAGCCTGGTCAGCGGCGTTTTCAGGTCGTGGGCGATGTTGTCGGAGACCTGCTTCAGTCCCTCGTTCAGCGTGGCGATCCTGGCCAGCATGGAATTGAGGTTTTCCGACAGCCGGTCGAACTCGTCGCCGGCGCCGGTGACCGGCAGCCGGCCGGAAAGATCGCCGCCCATGATGCGGCGGCTCGCCTCCGACACACTGTCGATGCGCTTCAGCGCAGCGCGCCCGACGAAGAACCAGATCAGCAGCCCGCCGACGCCCATCATGCCGAGCGCCAGCATCAAGGCGCGGCGAATGACGGCGCGGAAGCGCTCCGGCTCGCCGAGGTCGCGGCCAACCAGCATGATCATCTGGTTGGGCAGGCGCAGCACCAGGGCGATGGCGTTGTGGCCTTTCTCGCCTTCGGCCTGGACCTCGTTCTGCGCGGGCTCGTTCGGGTCGGAGACCGGGTTGCGCTGCCGCTCGAGCTCGCCCTCGCCGAAGCGGCGGTAGGAGAACGGTTCGGTGGTCCAGCCCTCGGCCTCAATCACGCCCGGCTCCAGGCTCTGCACGTTGCCGGTCAGGATCTGGCCGTTGGCATCGGCGATCAGATAGAGATTGGCGCCGGGCTGGCGGGAGCGCTGCTCGACGACGCGGACCAGCACCGGCAGGCCGCCGCGCTGATAGGCGCGGGCAAGGCCGAGTACCTCGTCGTTGATCGTCTCCTGCGTCTGGGCAGTCAGCATGCGCGCCGAGAGCGAGGTCATGTACAAGACCAGCAGCACAGCGCACAGCGCAAAAAGCAGAAGATAAAGCGCTGAAAGCCGCGCTGCCGTCGTCCTCATGATGGCCGGCACGGAAAGGGCCATGAGGTTCTAGCCGCTTTTCAGCATATAGCCGGCGCCGCGAACCGTGTGCAGGATCGGCTTGTCGAAGCCCTTCTCAATCTTGCCGCGCAGCCGCGAGATATGAACGTCGATGACGTTGGTCTGCGGATCGAAATGGTAGTCCCAGACGTTCTCGAGCAGCATGGTGCGCGTCACTACCTGGCCGGCATGGCGCATCAAATATTCGAGCAGGCGGAACTCGCGCGGCTGCAGCGTTATCTCGCGCCCGGCGCGCCGCACCGAATGCGACAGCCGGTCGAGTTCGAGATCACCGACCCGGTAGACGGTTTCTGCCTCCCTGGCGCTGGCGCGGCGGTTCAGCACCTCGACGCGGGCGAGCAGTTCGGAAAAGGCGTAGGGCTTGGTCAGATAGTCGTCGCCGCCGGCACGCAGACCGGTGACCCGGTCGTCGACTTCGCCGAGCGCCGACAGGATCAGCACGGGCGTCGTATTGCCTCTGGACCTGAGCCCGGCAATGACGGACAGGCCGTCGCGGCGCGGCATCATGCGGTCGACGACCATGACGTCATAGTCGCCGGAATCAGCGAGTGCGAAGCCGGTTTCGCCGTCTCCGGCGACATGGGCGGTATGGCCGGCCTCGGCGAACGCCTTCTGCAGGTAGTCGGCCGCCTCGCGATCGTCTTCTATGACGAGAATCTTCATAGAACCGTTATACGCGATTTCGCTGGAAGATTGAGTGGCCGGCATATGCATCGTGGCCGTCTCCATGGCGTATCGCGAACAAGGTGATTCAGGGATACGCGGTAAGTCTTTGTTTTAGCATGCCGTAGCCTAAACCGCTTCACGCTTTGAGCGGCATGTTCGAGCGGCAGCGGGCGATCGGAAGCCCGCTGCCGCTGGGGCGGAACACGATGACTGACTAACGTATTCAGGCCCCGTGCTTTCCCGTGCGGCGGCTCGGGGGTGTGAAAACCGCCGCACCGGAAAAGTCGAGCCGGTCGTCAGCCCTTGGCGACAGGCAGCGCGACGAAGCGGTTGCTGTCGTCGCGGGTGATCTGCATCAGCACCGCCTTGCGTCCGGACTTCACCGCGTCGGCCATCGCCTTGTCGATGTCGCCGGTGCCGGTCACTTCCGTCGAATTGACGGAGGTGATGACGTCACCGGGCTGGATGCCGCGATCGGCGGCATCGCTGTCGGGGTCGACATCGGTCACCACAAGACCCTTGCCATTGTCGGACTTGGTGACGGTCAGGCCGAGATCGGCCAGCGTGTCGGTCTTCGGCGCGGGTGCAGGCTGCTGGTCGGCCGAGGCCTGCTTGTCGCTCGACGGCAGCTTGCCGAGATCGACCTTGACCGCCTCGCTCTTACCGTTGCGCCACACCGTGACATCGACCGATTTGCCGGGCGGGTAAGCGCCGATCAGACGGGCGAGTTCCTTCGGCGAAGCAACGTCCTTGCCGTCCACCTGAGTGATCACGTCACCGGCAGTGATGCCGGCCTTCTTGCCGGGACTGTTGTCCTGCGCGCTGGCAACGAGCGCGCCCTTGCCGGACCCAAGGCCAAGCGACTCGGCGATTTCGGGCGTGACCGGCTGGATTTCGACGCCGAGCCAGCCGCGCTGGACTGTGCCGTTCTTCATCAGATCCTGCACGACCTGCTTGGCGGTCGAAGCGGGAATATCGAAGGCAATGCCGACGCTGCCGCCTGACGGCGAGAAAATCGCGGTGTTGATGCCGACGACCTGGCCGTTGAGATTGAAGGTCGGGCCGCCCGAATTGCCGCGGTTCACCGAGGCGTCGATCTGGATGAAGTCGTCATAGGGACCGGCGCCGATATCGCGGCCGCGGGCCGAAACTATGCCTGCGGTAACCGTGCCGCCGAGGCCGAACGGATTGCCTACCGCCACCACCCAGTCGCCGACGCGAACCTTGGAATCATCGGCGAAGTCGACATAGGTGAACTTGCTGCCATCATTGACCTTGAGCACGGCAAGGTCGGTGCGCGGATCGGTGCCGATCAGCTTGGCGTCGAGTTCCTTGCCGTCATTGGTCACCACGGTGAAGGCGGTGCCTTCCTCGACGACATGGTTGTTGGTGACGAGATAGCCGTCATCGGAGATGAAGAAGCCCGACCCTTGCGCCACCGGCCGCGGCTGGTCGTTGTTGCGGTCACGGTGCCCAAAACGGCGCATTCCGTTCGGACCCTGGTCGCCGCCTTGGTCGCCAAAGCCGCGGAATTCGCGGAAGAACCGGCGCAGCTGCGGATTGTCGGGAAGATTGCCTAGGCCGTCCTCGTCGTCCATCTGGCCGGAACCGTCATCGGCCGTCGACTGGATCTTGGCCTTGACGCGCACGCTGACGACCGCCGGCGAAACGCGCTCGACCACATCGGCGAAGCTCGGGACCTGCGGTGCCTCGACACGCACGGCGTCGGCCAGAACCGGGGCTGTCCCGGTAGCAACAGCACCAAAGCCGATCGCGCCGGCAATGGCCAGGGATGCGGCTGCGGCCAGCAGGCGTTTGCGGGTGCGAAGATATGAATTGGGGGCAACATTCATGGTTCTCGTATCCTCTTTTCAAGGGACGCCCCTTGATTGGCATCCTCGACAAAGGAAATAGAGAACCGCACATTACGGCGCCATTTCCGGTACATGAAACTTTCGTAATGTTAGGATCAATCGCGGCGGAGTATCGCGTCCAGCGCCGCCTTCTCGTCCGCGGTCAGGGCATTGGTCGCCGTCGAGCGGCGCGAGCGGGCGGCCAGCAGGATGAACGTCCCGCCAACGAGCAGCAGAAGAACTGGCGTCCCCCAGAGCAAGGCGTTGCGCAGATTGAAGCGTGGCTTCAGCAGCACGAATTCGCCGTAGCGCGAAACGACATAGTCCATCACCTGCCGGTCGGTATCGCCGGCGACCAGGCGCTGGCGCACAAGGATGCGCAGGTCACGGGCAAGGTCGGCATCGGACTCGTCGATCGACTGATTCTGGCAGACCATGCAGCGCAAGCCTTCCGACAAAGCGCGCGCCCTCGCCTCGAGCGCCGGGTCGGCGAGCACCTCGTCGGGCTTGACCGCCTGCGCGGCGCCGGCGAACAACAGCGCCAGCAAGAGGACCAGCGAGGCCAGCGTGACCCTTTGGCTCATGGCGGGCTCGCCGATGGCACGGCGCCCGCCGGCTTGCGGGACGACGGCGCGCCGACACGCAGGCGGCGGTCGAGCAGCGACATCGCCGCACCCGCCATCATCACCAGGCCGCCACCCCAGATCAGCGTCACCAGCGGCTTCCACCACAGACGAACGACTACAGAGCCGTCGCTGGCCTCGTCGCCAAGCGAGAGATAGAGCTGGCTGAAGCCGATCGTGCTGATGCCGGATTCGGTCGTTGTCATCTGGCGCACCGGGTATGAGCGCTTGGCTGAGGTGATCTCGCCAGCGATGCTGCCGTCAGCGCCAAGCAGGGCGAAGCGGCCGCGATCCTCGCTGTAGTTAGGCCCCTGGGCCGGGTAGAGCCCCTCGAAGCGCAGGGTGTGGCCGGACAGTTCGACTGTATCGCCGGCATGCATCGACAGGATTTTTTCGGTGCCGAAGCAAAGCGTGCCGACAATGCCGAGCGTCGTCAGGCCGAGGCCGAGATGCGCAAGCGCTGTGCCGAAGACCGAGCGCGGCAGGCCGGCGAAGCGCCTGAGCACGGTGGCGGGCGCGACGGTGCCGAAGCCGGATTTGACGGCGAGATCGGTGAACGCGCCGCAGATCAGCCAGAAGGCAAGGCCGACACCGAGTGCCGCCAACACCGAAGCGCCATCGATGAACAGGGCGGTCACCAGCACGGCGAGCAGCGCCGCCGCGAAAGCCGCCATCAGGCGTTGGGCGACCGCGAAAATGTCGCCGCGCTTCCAGGCGAGCAGTGGCCCGAACGGCACGACGACCAGCAGCGGCACCATCAGCGGGCCGAATGTCAGGTTGAAGAACGGCGCGCCGACAGAAATCTTGTCGGCCGAAAGCGCTTCGACTACGAGCGGGTAGAGCGTGCCGACCAGCACGGTGGCGGTGGCGGTGGTCAGGAACAGATTGTTGAGGACCAGCGCGCCTTCGCGCGAGATCGGGTGAAACAGGCCGCCGGCCGTCAGCCGGGAGGCGCGCAAGGCAAACAGCGCCAGCGAGCCGCCAATGAACAGCGTCAGGATGCAGAGGATGAAAACGCCGCGCGTCGGATCGGTGGCGAAGGCATGGACTGAGGTCAGCACGCCGGAGCGCACCAGGAAGGTGCCGAGCAGCGACAGCGAGAAGGTCAGGATCGCCAGCAGCAGCGTCCAGATCTTCAGCGCCGAGCGCCTTTCCATGACAATCGCCGAATGCAGCAGCGCCGTGCCCGCCAGCCACGGCATGAAGGACGCGTTCTCGACCGGATCCCAGAACCAGAAGCCGCCCCAGCCGAGCTCGTAGTAGGCCCAGTAGGAGCCCATGGCGATGCCGCCGGTGAGGAACATCCAGGCGACCAGCGTCCACGGCCGCACCCAGCGCGCCCACGATGCGTCGATGCGGCCCTCGATGAGGGCGGCGACCGAGAAGGAAAAGCATATCGAAAAGCCGACATAGCCGAGATAGAGCAGCGGCGGATGGATGGCGAGGCCGAGATCCTGCAGGATCGGATTGAGATCGCGGCCCTCGATGGGCGCCGGATTGAGCCTGACGAACGGGTTCGACGTCGTCAGGATGAACAGCAAGAAAGTAGCGCCGATCGCTCCCTGCACCGCAAGCACATTGGCCCGGAGCGTCGCCGGAAGATTGCCGCCGAAGACGGCGACAAGCGCGCCGAAGAAGGTCAGGATCAGCACCCAGAGCAGCATCGAACCTTCGTGATTGCCCCAAGTGCCGGTGATCTTGTAGATCAGCGGCTGCAGCGAATGCGAGTTCTCCCAGACGCTCTCCACCGAAAAGTCGGAGCCTGCATACGCGGTCGCCAGCGCCACGAAGGACAGCGCTGTCAAGGCAAAGCCGGTCAGCGCGGCGGGTGCGCCGACGGCCATCATCTTGTGGTTGCCGGTGCGCGCACCGAACAGCGGCACCACCGTCTGCACCAGGGCCAGCGCAAACGCCAGGACCAGGGCGAAATGTCCGGTTTCAACCATTGTCGCCGCGCTCGCCAGGTTTTGCCGCAGGTTCTTGCCGCAAAACCGTGGAACACTTTTGCGGAACCTCTCTAGTCACTCTTGCTCTCCTGCCAGACGCCCTTGGCCTTGAGGCCGTCGGCCACTTCCTTGGGCATATAGGTCTCATCATGCTTGGCGAGCACGCTGTCGGCGACAAAGATTCCGTCAGGGCCGAACGAGCCTTCGGTGATCACGCCCTGCCCTTCCCGGAAAAGGTCGGGAAGAATGCCGGTATAGGTAACCTTGACGTCCTTCTGGTTGTCGGTCACCGAAAAGGCGACGGTGGCGCCCTGGCTACGCTCTACTGTGCCTTTTTCGACGAGGCCGCCGAGCCTGATACGCTGGCCCGGCTGAAGGCTGGCGGTGGCCAGATCGGCCGGCATGTAGAAGTAGGAGGCCTTCTGGCCGAGCGCATAGAAGGTCAGCCCGGTGGCAACCCCGAGGAAGGCCAGCCCCGCAGCGATCACCGACAGTCGTTTCTGCTTGCGCGTCATCGTCTACTCCGTCGCCGTCACGCCGAGCGAGGCGGCAAAGGCGGTGAATTTCCTGGCCTGGTCGCTGTCCGCGCCAAAGACGGCGATACCGCGATTGAGTGCGTCACGCGCCTGATCTGTCTTGCCCAGCACGGCATAGGAACGAACGAGCTGCATCCACCCTTCCTCGTCGCGCGGATTTTGCCGAAGCTTTTCGTCGAGGCCGGCAACCATGGTGCTGATCATGGCTTGCCGGTCCTGCGGCGACATCGAGGAGGCAGCATCGATATCGTCGGCGCTCGGCCCTTTCGCGGGCGCCTCCGAAGCGACGTTGCGGGCGGCGGATTCAGCGAGCGCCTGCTCGACGGCACCGCGCCACGGCGAGCCCTGCGGCAAGGCGGCAAGCATCTTTTGCCAAGCCGCCGTCGCTTCAGCTGTGCGGCCTTCCTGTGCCAAGCCCATGGCGAGATAGAACGAGGCCTTCGGGTTTGCCGGATCGAGCTTCAGCGCCGCCTCGAAAGCAGCCTGGGCGTCGGCTGAAACGATGCCGCCGGCCGCATTGGCGATCGCCTCGCCGAGGCCGGCTTGACGGGCGGCACTGTCGCCGTCAAGGCGAATGGCATTGCGGTAGGCGGTTACCGCATCGGCGTATCGCTGCATGCGCAGATAGACCGGCGCCAGCACGTCCCAGCCGCGGCCATCGGACGGGTTGGCCGCAAGGTGCGCTTCGGCGCGTGCCACCAGCTCGTCCACCGAGCTGTCGGCGGGGTTCTTGGCCAGGCGTTCGCTGAGCGGCTGCGACGGCAGGTCGGGTGAGCCGAGCTGGCCGTAAAGGCCCCAGCTAACCAGCGGAACCACCAGCACGGCAGCGGTCGCCACCAGCCTTGTCGACCGCTGTGTCGCCGTCGTGCCGGCCGGGCCGGCATTGCTCAGGCGAAGGATGCGGCGGGCGATCTCGGCGCGCGCCTCTTCGGCCTCCATTGGCCGGATCAGGCCACGCGCCACGTCGCGGTCAAGCTCGGCCAATTGGTCGCGATAGACTTCAAGGTCGTGATCGCCGGCAGCGGACGTGTTCTTTGTTTCGCCCGCCAACGGCAGCAGCACCGCCAGGCTTGCGCCCAGCGTCAGGATTGCGGCTATGACCCAGAACAGCATGGCTCTTCCAATAGAACGAGACCCTTGCCCTGCCAACACAAGCGTGCTGCGACGCTTTGACGGGACCGCTCCGATCGATAGTGCCGGACCGGGATCGGTGTATCAACGGCCGGCGAGCTACGTCAGCGGGGTCCAGCTGCCGTCGGCATTGCGACAGGCGGTTCCGCGCGCGGTGGCGCCGGCAGCGCCGGTAAACACCGTATGGGTGTATTGCCGGCAGTCCTGCGAGCCGACGCGATAGGGCTGGGCGGCGACAACTTCGCCGCGATGGGCCGAACTGTCGCTCTTCCAGGCCACTTTCTGGCCGCTCGCCGTATATTCGAGCGCCTTGTATTCCGCCTCGAGCGCGCTGCGCTTCTCGGTCTCGCTCAAGCCGGTGCCGATCGAGCCACCGACGAGGCCGCCGCCCATGGCGGCGATGATCGTCGTCGCGACCTTGGCGCCACTGGGAGGCGTGGCGGCCGGTGTCACCGTAACGGCTGGGCCCTTGCCGAGCGTCGTACAGCCGGAGACGGCGAGCAGGGCGGAAACGAGCGCGACGCGAATCTTCATGCCAATACCGGCTTTCTTGAGCTGGACCGCCGCGCTGTCAGCAGGCTGGCGCGGCCATAATGTCGATGTTTATCGGAAATTTGGCCGCAGCCAACCGCCCGGAAAAGCATTACTGAAGGCTCCGCAATCGAACCACCGCCTTCAATCCACCCATGACGGATCGTTCCAGCGCCAGAACGCCTCCATACTCGTTGATAAGGTCGGCGACAATGGCAAGTCCGAGCCCGCTGCCGGGTTTTGTCTCGTCGAGACGCCGTCCGCGCTGCAATGCCTCGCGCGCCTTGTCTTCGGGAATGCCGGGGCCGTCATCCTCGATGGCTATCTCGAACAGATTGGCCGCCCCTTCCCTGCCGGCGATGGGCTTGACGGAAACGGCGACCGCGCTCCTTGCCCATTTCATCGCATTGTCGAGCAGATTGCCGAGCAGCTCCTCAAGGTCCTCACGTTCGCCGGCAAAGACGATGTCGGTGGCCGGCAGCGAGAGCGAGAGCGCGGTCCGCGGGTTGAGCTTCTGCAGCACGCGCACCATGCGCTGGACCAGCGGCGCCACCGGCGTGCGGTAAACGACGCTGTCGCGCTGCGCGGCAACGCGGGCACGTTGCAGATAGTGGTCGACCTGCTTCTGCATGGAAGCGGCCTGCTCGGCGATGAGCTGGCCCTTGGCGCCACCCAGCGCCCGCCCCTCGTTGAGCAGCACGGCCAGCGGCGTCTTCAGCGAGTGCGCGAGGTTGCCGACCTGCGTGCGCGACCGCTCGACGATACGCCTGTTGTTCTCGATCAGCGCATTCGTCTCGTTGGCGAGCGGCTCGATCTCAGCCGGGAAGCGGCCGTCGAGCCGTTGCGCAGTTCCTTCGCGCACCATGGCAAGGGCATTCCTGACCCGGCGCAGCGGCTGCAGGCCGAGCAGGATGGCGATTGCATTGATGGCGATCATGCCGACGCCGAACAGCGACAGATAGGTCAAAAGGCGCTGCTGGAAGGTGGCGATTTCCTGCTCGAGCTCGGTCTGGTTGCCCATGACACGGAAGCGCGCGGCGCGGTTTTTCGCATCGAGGACGAACTCGCTCTCGAACACCTCCAGTTGCTCGCCGTCGATGCCGTCCGCCGAATAGCTGCGCTGGAAGCTGGCATTGAAGGGCACCTCGGCAACGCTTGGCGACGGGATCGCCTTGGTCATCGACGACGAATGGAGATCGCCGTGCACGCCTTCCGAGGCAGGCTCGACCGACCAGTACCAGCCGGAATTCGGCTCCGAGAACCTCAGATCGCCAAGGTCGGGAGCGCCGGTCAACTGGCCGCTTTCGGAAACGCCGACCGAGCCGATCAGGTTGAACAGATGCGCCGAGAGCAGGCTGTCGAAACCGCGCTCGCTGGCCTGGCGATAGAGCGTGGTGATCAAGGTGAAGATGACGACCAGAGTGAGGATCGCCCAGACCGTGGAAAAGGCGATGACGCGAAACGCCAGCGAACGCGGCCATGACCGCAGCGACGGCGTGTTCGAGACGGCGGGTTTTGTAGGCAGCGGTTCCGCGTTACGCCTCCGGCTTACGCATGCGGTAGCCCATGCCGCGAACGGTTTCGATCATGTCGATGCCCATCTTCTTGCGAAGCCGTCCGACAAAGACCTCGATCGTGTTTGAATCGCGGTCGAAATCCTGGTCGTAGAGATGCTCGACCAGCTCGGTCCGGGACACCACCTCGCCCATATGGTGCATCAAATAGGCAAGCAGGCGGAATTCATGCGAGGTCAGCTTCAGCGGAACACCATCGACGTCGGCCTTGGAGGCCTTGGTGTCGAGGCGCAGCGGTCCGCAGGTCAGCTCCGACGAGGCATGCCCGGCGGCACGCCGGATCAAGGCCCGCACCCTGGCCAGGATTTCCTCGATGTGGAAAGGTTTGGTGACGTAGTCGTCGGCGCCTGCGTCGATACCGGCAACCTTGTCGCTCCAGCGGTCGCGTGCCGTCAGGATCAGCACCGGCATCTTGCGGCCGCCACGGCGCCAGCGCTCGACCACGCTGATGCCGTCTATCTGCGGCAGGCCGATGTCGAGCACGACGGCATCGTAGGGCTCGGTGTCGCCGAGAAAGTGCCCTTCCTCGCCGTCGAAAGCGCGATCGACGACATAGCCGGCATCGACCAGCGCGTCGCCGATCTGCCGGTTGAGATCCTTGTCATCTTCGACGACGAGTACGCGCATGCGGGAGGCCTGTTGAAGCTGTTCAGATATAGGCCGATTCCGGCAGACTGGGAAACGGCACGGTTCAGTTCAGCGGAACGACGATCTCCGAGCGACGCGGACGCTGCCCTTCTTTGCCCGGAACCAGCACGACGATGACGCAGACCGGCTGGCCGCCGCGTGTCGACTGCGAGGCCTTGGCCAGGGTGCCGCCATTCTGCTCGGCCACCTGCTGGCCGATCGCATAGCAGTCCGAGGCGGCGAGGACGACCGGTTGGGGCTGCTCGGGCACGACAACGGGGATCGCCATCGCCTGCGACGCAAGCAGACCGGCGGCTGAGAGCGCCAGTGCCGCGGTCCGGAAGTGGGAGCAAAGGATGTTCATGGTCAGCGTTCTAACGCGCTGGTGCTGAACGTGATATGAACGGTGAACGCTCGAATGCATGCCCGCCACACCCCTGAAGCGCGAGATTACCGGATTGCCATCTCGCCGCCCGTCTCGCGAAATCGCCAAAGTTTAACCTAGCCCTCCGATCCTTCGCCGACAACCGGCATCATTTGGCGGAGAAGGCAATCGCTTCAGGTGTGCGCCGACTTCGACAATCGATCCGGGACAATCGATCCGGCAACCGAAGGCAGGTTCAGGCGAACCGACCTGAAACAAAAAAAACCCGCTCGGCGGCGGGTCGTTGGCGCCAATCAGCACCATAGTGAAATTAGTAGCATAGCTGCCGGCACAAAGCAAGAACAAAATTGCCCGATTCTTACGGAAAGTGCCCGGCGGTCAGCCCTCATCCTCGATCATGGCGCGGAAACGCAGCAGCCCGTGATGGGCCGAAAGGTCCTCGTCGTAGCGGGCTTCGGCGAATTCGAGCTTGAGATAGGCGCGGCGATGTTCGCCAAGCGAGAGTGCCGCATCTCGCAAGCGGGCGCTGACCAGGTCCATGATGTCGAGCGTTTCCTTGCTGGCCTCGGACTTCGACCAGACATGCAGCGTCAGCAACTGCTCGGCGTTGTTCTCCGTGCCCGTAGCCCAGTCGTAAACGCTGGTGCGGCCGAAGGTCATGTGGGGAAACGCAACATTTTCCGGCGCACGGTCGAACAATCTTGCGTCGCCCAGTGCCGCCGATAAATCGGGATCGCCATTCACTGCCTCGAATATGGCCTTCTGCAATTCGACGGGTGGCGCGGTCATTGTCTTTCCCCTCGCCCGTCGCGTCGACCTCCCTGCTGCGTAGCTGCGTTGCATGGCGGCATCCCGGCAAAGCGCGAATCAGCGCGTCTCATACGGATTATGAACCTTCATGATCTCGGGAATAAGCCCTGCTACTGGAACCCGCGACGCCGCGGCCTTTCGCGTCACGGACGCCCTTGAGGGTGACGCGAATTCATTTGGCGTGCAGGGCGTTCGAAGAACGATGCTATGAAGATTCTGGTTTCCAAACATTCGAGGTCGTTTTCGTGCGCGAGCCATCGCTGCTGCCTGTTTTCGGAAAGCTTGGGGTCAGGGCGCGGCCGGTCGCGATTGCGGCGCCGACCATGTCGATGACCATCAAGAATTTGGTCAACCGCACTCGGGAGCTGCTCTCGGCGCACGGTAGCCTGGCCCTGAAGCTGTTCGTCGTTTTGTGGACGGTGCTTATCCTGGCGGCAATATTCTTCGTCGCCCAAGCCTGACCGAGCGACATTCATCGATCGGGCGGAAACTAAAGGATGCCAAGATGGCAAACCGCTACGCGCTGCGTATGGAACGTCCTCACAGCTGGACCGTCTTCTACGTCTTCACCGGCCAGCCTGTCGAGCTCAAGCAGCAATCCATGGTCGGCATGAACACGTGCGATGCGCACGCGATGGTCGATCGGCTGAACAGTCGTGACATCGCGGCGGATGCAGGCGGACCGGAAGCCCCGAGAAAGCGTCTTGTGGACGGATCGCGACGGATCTAGCGAAAATCGGCCGCAGTCAGCACATATATGCTCCTGCGGGTGCGGGCATAGGCATTCCTGGCGACATCGTGGATCGAGCTGGAAGCCGTGTCGAAGGCCGCCAGATAGGTAGCTTCCGAGGCCGCCGTTCCCGGCTGCACTTTGGAGATGGCATCGGTTGCGACAGAGAAGGAAATCTGGAACATGCCGTCATGGCCGACGAAGCGGATGCGTTTGCTTGCCTCGTCGTAGCTGCGGCTGGGATTGGGAAATGTCAGGCTCATGATTTGGCCTCCGTCGATGCGGATACGGCCTGCTTGACTGTCCGCGCCGCCCGCTTCTTCTTTGGGGCGACCGGATTCAGAGCTGCCGCCGCGCGATCCGCCTCTTCCTTGGCCAGTCGCAATTCCCTCAGTCTTGCCGTTTTGATCGCCCTGGCCTTGGCCTCCGAGAGATATTCGGCAGTTGCCTTGTTCCGCTCCGCCGTTTTCTTTTGATTTTCCATGAAGCGAGCCTGAGCTTTTTCCATGATGTTCTGATTGCCTTCGGCCATCGGTAAAATCTCCCTTGCAGCGAAAGTCGTGAGTGTGAACTTCACCATAAAATAGGTGTTCAAAGACAGAAATTCAATTTCATTAATATTCGGCAATGCCCGAACACCAAGGGATAGCCAGGCAAAATAATTCATTCAATATTTGACATACCCAATTCATTCAATATTTGACATACCCCATGAATATTTTTTGGCACTCCTATCAATCGAGTGCCAAGGCGCCTATAGAGAGGGGCGGCCGCCTAAGCCGGCCCCAGAAAGAGTCCCCATGAAATTCCGGCCACTCCACGATCGCGTCGTCATTCGGCGCGCCGAAAGCGACACCAAATCCAAGGGCGGCATCATCATCCCCGACAATGCCAAGGAAAAACCGCAGGAAGGCGAAGTGATCGCCGTCGGGCCGGGCGCGCGGGACGAAAGCGGCGCGCTGATGGCGCTCGACGTCAAGGCCGGCGACCTCATCCTGTTCGGCAAATGGTCCGGCACCGAGGTCAAGATAGACGGCGAGGACCTTCTGATCATGAAGGAGGCCGACATCATGGGCATCATCGAGAAGAGCGAGATGGGCATCATCGACAAAACCGTGGCTGCCAAGAAGGCCGCCTGACTGGAATGCCGCGCGCCCTGCCGGGCGCGCAAAGGATGCTCCAAGCTTTGATTCAGGCGCGCTGCAAGCGTCTTGCCACAACCAACCGAACTGGAAAAAATCATGTCTGCCAAAGAAATCAAATTTTCCACCGACGCGCGTGACCGCATGCTGCGCGGTGTCGAAATCCTCAACAACGCCGTCAAGGTGACGCTCGGCCCTAAGGGCCGCAACGTCATCATCGACAAGGCCTATGGCGCGCCGCGCATCACCAAGGACGGGGTGACTGTGGCCAAGGAAATCGAACTTTCCGACAAGTTCGAGAACATGGGCGCACAGATGGTGCGCGAAGTGGCCTCGAAGACCAACGACCTCGCCGGCGACGGCACCACCACCGCCACGGTGCTTGCCGCTTCCATCCTGCGCGAGGGCGCCAAATTCGTTGCCGCCGGCATGAACCCGATGGACCTCAAGCGCGGCATCGACCTTGCCGTCACCGCCGTCGTCAAGGAAATCCAGGCTCGAGCCAAGAAGGTCAAGTCCTCAGGCGAGATCGCGCAGGTTGGCACCATTGCCGCCAATGGCGACACCAGCGTCGGTGCCATGATCGCCAAGGCGATGGACAAGGTCGGCAATGACGGCGTCATCACCGTTGAGGAGGCCAAGACCGCCGAAACCGAACTCGACGTCGTCGAAGGCATGCAGTTCGACCGCGGCTATCTCTCGCCCTATTTCGTCACCAATGCCGAGAAGATGCGCGCCGAGCTGGAAGACCCTTACGTGCTCATCCACGAAAAGAAGCTCGGCAATCTGCAGGCGCTGCTGCCCATCCTCGAAGCCGTGGTGCAAAGCGGCAGGCCGCTGTTGATCATCTCCGAGGACGTCGAGGGCGAAGCGCTGGCGACGCTGGTCGTCAACAAGCTGCGCGGCGGCCTCAAGGTCGCGGCCGTCAAGGCGCCTGGCTTCGGTGACCGCCGCAAGGCGATGCTGGAAGACATCGCCGTGCTCACCGCCGGACAGATGATTTCCGAGGATCTCGGCATCAAGCTGGAGAACATCACCATAGACATGCTCGGCCGCGCCAAGCGCGTGCTGATCGAGAAGGACACCACCACGATCATCGACGGCGCCGGCGAGAAGGCCACCATCCAGGCGCGCGTCCAGCAGATCAAGGGGCAGATCGAGGAAACCACTTCCGACTACGACAAGGAGAAGCTGCAGGAACGTCTCGCCAAGCTGGCGGGCGGCGTTGCCGTCATCCGCGTCGGCGGCGCCACCGAATCCGAGGTCAAGGAAAAGAAGGACCGCATCGACGATGCGCTGAACGCCACCCGCGCGGCCGTCGAGGAAGGCATCGTTCCCGGCGGCGGCGTCGCGTTGCTGCGCGCCAAGGCTGTGCTGAACGGGCTGACCGGAGCCAATGCCGATGTAACGGCGGGCATTTCGATCGTGTCGAGAGCGCTCGAAGCGCCGATCCGGCAGATCGCCGAGAATTCCGGCGTCGAAGGTTCGATTGTCGTCGGCAAACTCGCCGACAGCAAGGACCACAATCAGGGCTTCGATGCCCAGAACGAGGTCTATGTCGACATGATCAAGGCCGGCATCGTCGACCCCGCGAAGGTGGTGCGGACGGCGCTGCAGGACGCGGGCTCGATTGCGGCGCTACTGATCACTGCTGAGGCCATGATCACAGACGTTTCAGCCAAGGAAGCCGCTGCTTCGCCCGGCGGCATGGGCTATTGACCAGCCGCTGCCGGAAACAAGCCTGAAAGACAGCCGCCGGGGGATATTCCCCGGCGCGCGCCATCGGCAAGGAGATCGATCCATAATCGCATTCGTCCCGAAGCCAAATGCAGCCACGAAGACCAAAGTGGCAGAGGAAAGCCGCTTCGATCGCATTCGCAGGCTTGCCGACAAGCACAGGAAAGCCGACGCCGGCACGATAGGCCGCGACCCGAAAAAGATCGCGGACAAGCGTCCCATGTGACGATTGCCAATCCTCGGCACCCCGCGCAAGCGCGGCACCAGACCCTTATCGCGTCTCGTCGCTGATCAGCGCCAGCTGAATGCGATTCTTGCCCGAACGCACAAGCGCCGTCAGTGCCTGCATGGTGCGGTCAAGCTTATCTCCGAGCGGCGGCAACTGGGGCCGCTACTTGGCGGCGTCATCGTACCGTTGGTTCTGCGCCATGAGGTGGCGGACCACGAGGTGAAGGAAAGCCTGATCGTTCAATCCAGGCTCGACTGGACCATCGTGGAGCCGCCCAGGTTGAGCCGCCCAAGTTGAGCAATGGAGCGGCAACGGGTGAATTCCGCACGGCAAACGGCATCCGGTCGGCGTCGCTGCTGCCGACGCTGGCGCGTGCCGACCTTCATGCTAGCCCAACTCGACGGCACCACCTACTCGCGCAGGGCAGCCAACATCCTGCGCTGACGCCTCGCGGAGCCGTCTTCCCCTCGACGAACCGCCCGCTATATCTTCATCGCCCTTACCTTCATCGCCCTTGTCGGCAGCACCAAAATGGACGAATAGTCTTGCAAGGCGCGCCGCCCTGAAATTGCCGGCATGCGGTTTCTCAGTTGGCGGCATCGCCGCAGCCGGATCCTGGAATGGCCAGTCCTTTGGAACCACGCAAGAGAAGAGGTCCGATCGCGGCAAGGCTGCTGGTGGTGGATGCGTGGATCGATTCCTCGGTCTACGAAATCGGCTTCAGGGCGCGTCAGTTCTGGGAAGCGGCGACCATCTTCTCGCGGCGTTTCCGCGTCGGCGGCTGGCGCCGCGGCATGATTGAACTGTTGAGTGAAGGATTTACGCTCGGTGCGGGCGGCATCGTTGTGCTTTTGGCGCTGGCCTTGCCGGCCTTTCAGATAACCGCCGGCGACTGGCGCACGCAGGGCGACTTCGCCGTCACCTTCCTCGACCGCTACGGCAACGAGATCGGCCAGCGCGGCATTATCCAGCGCGATTCGGTGCCGGTCGACGAGATGCCCGACCATGTCATCAAGGCGGTGCTGGCCACCGAGGACCGGCGCTTCTTCGACCATTACGGCATCGACGTGCTCGGCCTGTCGCGGGCCATATTCGAGAACGTACGGGCGAATTCTGTCGTCCAGGGCGGCTCGAGCATCACCCAGCAGCTGGCCAAGAACCTGTTCCTGACCAATGAGCGGACATTCGAGCGCAAGATCAAGGAAGCCTTCCTGTCGCTATGGCTCGAAGCCAATCTGTCGAAGAAGGAAATCCTGCAGCTTTACCTCGACCGCGCCTATATGGGCGGCGGCACCTTCGGCATCGAGGCGGCGGCAGATTTCTATTTCGGCAAGAGCGTCAAGGACCTGAACCTTGCCGAGGCGGCGATGCTGGCCGGCCTGTTCAAGGCACCGACCAAATATGCGCCGCACATAAACCTGCCCGCCGCCCGGGCGCGCGCCAATGTCGTGCTGTCCAACCTGGTCGATTCCGGCTTCATGACCGAAGGCCAGGTGCTGCAGGCAAGATTACACCCGGCCGAAATCGTTGATCGCGGCGAGCAGAAAAGCCCCGACTATTATCTCGATTGGGCCTTCGAAGAGGTCAAGAAAATCGCCGCCAAAAGCGGCCAGCACTCGCTCGTCGCCCACACCACCTTCGACGCCAACATCCAGAAGGCGGCCGAAGAATCGATGGAATTCCACCTCCGCCAGTTCGGCAAGGAATACAACGTCACCGAGGGCGCGATCGTCGTCATCGAGACCAACGGCGCGGTCAGGGCGATCGTCGGCGGCCGCGACTACGGCGCCAGCCAGTTCAACCGCGCCACCAAGGCGCTTCGCCAGACCGGCTCCTCTTTCAAACCTTATGTCTATGCAACGGCGATGGAGCATGGCTTCACGCCGGATTCGGTGGTTTCCGGCGGACCGATCTCCTGGGGCAGCTGGTCGCCCCACAATTACAATGGCGGGTCGGCCGGCAACGTCACGCTGATCACAGCGATGGCCAAATCGATCAACACCGTGCCCGTGCGGCTTGCCAAGGATTATCTCGGTATCAAGCCGATCAAGGCGATGGCCGAGGCGATGGGCGTCGAGTCGCCGCTGGAATCACACAAGACCATGGTGCTCGGCACATCGGGCATGACCGTGATGGACCAGGCGACGGGCTACAGCGTGTTCGCCCAGAACGGCTTTGCCGGAACCCGGCATGGCGTCAGCCAACTCTTCACCCGCACCGGCGAGGTTGTCTACGACTTCGCCAAGGATGCGCCGCCGCCGCATCGGGTGCTGTCGGAGCAGGCGCTCAAATACATGAACACCATGCTGGCAGCGGTTCCGGTGATCGGCACGGCGCGGCGCGCGGCCCTTCCAAACATCGTTATCGCCGGCAAGACCGGCACGACCCAGTCCTATCGTGATGCGTGGTTTGTCGGCTTTACCGGCAACTACACGGCTGCCGTCTGGCTCGGCAATGACGACTTCACCGCGACCAACAAGATGACCGGCGGCACGCTGCCGGCCATGGTGTGGCAGCGCCTGATGCTCTATGCGCACCAGAATATCGACCTCAGACCGATCCCTGGCCTCGATCACCCCTTCGTCGATGCCGAAATCGCTGCCAAGGCCGAGGAAGCGGAAAAGAAGAGCGCCGAACAGGCAGCAGCCGATGCCGCCGCCGAGCGTCCGCCGGTGCTGTCCAGCCGGACCACCCAGACCCTGAAGGAACTCACCAAGCTGTTCCAGGCGGCACCCGTGCTCGACGCGCCCGCTGCACCGGAGACCCTCTCGGCGCTCTGAGCGGTCAATTCCACAGGGCCGCTTGCCACAAGCCCCCGCACCGCGATATCCCGAGCGACAGTCTTTCAGTCCCCGGCCTTCGGTTCCCCGGCTCCTCATGCTCAAGAATGCCTTCCTGACACTGCTTTCGCTTGCCATCGCCGTCGTCGGCGGTGGCGGCAGCGTCTGGTATGCACTGAAGCTGCAGGACGGCGTCGGCGCCATCAGGATCGGCCAATGGACCGCCTTCCCCGATATCGGCACGCCGACGGCGGATCCTTATTCGAAGGCCCGCGTGGCGCGCGAAGGCGTGCTGGCGCTCGGACAGGCGGAAGGACTGTCCTTCATCGCCGAGCGCGATTCCGGCGGCGAGCAACTCAAGCGGCAATGTGCCTACAAGATTGCGGGCGGCTTTCCCACGGCCCGGTTCTGGACCCTCTATGCCGCAGATCGGTCGCTTGGCGTGATCGAGACCGGCAAGCCGAGGCTGGCTGCGCTGCAGTCCTATCAAGTGCTGCGCGAGGCCGACAATTCGGTGATCATTTCCGTCGGCAGCCGCCCGGCGCCCGACAACTGGCTGCTGACCAGCGGCGCCGGCGGGATGTACTTCGTGCTCACGTTCTATGACACGCCGATCGCCAGCAGCACCGGCCTCTCGGACGTCACGCTGCCGCAGATCCAGAAGGTCGGCTGCAATGCGTAGCCTGCTGCATGCCGTGCTGCTCGGCCTGCTTGGCGGCGGCATCGTGCACATCATCGTGCTGCTGCTCGTCCCCGAGTTTTCCGAACGCGACGCCTGGTCGCGATTGGCCATGGCTTCGGATCTCTACAAGATGACCAGGCTCGACGCGGAAGCCGGCGGCGCGCCGGTGGTGAAATCGGTCGATCCGCTGTTTTATGCGGCGGCTTGCCGCTTCGACCTTGCCGAGGGGATGGTGCGGGTCAAGGCGCCGAGAAAGGTGCCGTTCTGGTCGATATCGGTCTATGACCGCGGCGGCCACAACATCTACTCGTTCAACGACCGCAGCGCGACCGCAGGCGTGCTCGACACCGTGGTGCTGACGCCGGCGCAGATGATCGAGGTCCGCAAGAATCTTCCCGCGGAACTGCAAGGGGCGATCTTCGTCGAAGCGCCGATAGCGGAAGGCATGTTCGTCATCCGCTCGTTCGTGCCCGACGACAGCTGGAAGCCGATCGTCTCGCGGTTTCTCGAACAGAGTTCCTGCGAACTGCAGGATTTTTAACCCACTTCCGATGCTCAGTGATGCGGTACCGGCAATGTCCCCGAAGGTCCCGGCTTATCGGGGCCGACCGGCCGCGTCTCGCCGGTCAGCGGCCGCTGCTCGTAGCGGACCCCGGGAAAGATGATCACCGCCGCCGGCGTTCCCGCGGTTTGTTGTGCTCGATTGGTTGCCGCCGTTCGCGGCACGAAAGACAGTACCATGCCCATGGTTCGCGTATTCCTCTCGGTTGCCCCGGAGCACAACGCAACGCCTCCATAGTCGATTAAGGAGGCAGTAGGTTAACGGAGCGCTAACGGATCGCCGCTAAATTGATCTTTGTTCTTGGGAAACGCGAAACCGGTACAGCCCGGCAGAGCGCAGTCCAGATCGTGTCGAGTGTCGGGCGTATCCTTCGTGTCAGCTTCGGATTTCAGGCAAATCGCAGCAGGAGCTGAATCGGGAAAGGCCGAGAGGCTGTTCCGCGCCGCGGTGTCGGCGTTCTGTTCGCTCACCCGACCTTCACGCCGCGAGATCGCGCAGCTCGAAGACCTGACGCTGCCGCTTTTCGACAATGTCTCGGTCGAATCGCGCCGCTACGTCGCGGCAGCCCTTTCCGAATGCGAATATGCACCCGCCGCGCTGGTGCGGCGGCTTTGCCAGGAGCGGGTCGATATCGCCGCTCCGCTGCTCATCCGCTCGCGTGCCCTCAGCGACGTCGACCTCATCGCGCTGATCGGGCGCCACGGGCTGCCGCATGCCCGTGCCATTGCCCGCCGCAAGGATCTCAATCAAACGATCGCGGATCTCATCAAAGTGCTCGAAAGGCCGACGCTGGTGCGGTCGCAACAGCAGCCGGAAACAACCGCCAAAGCCGCGTCCGAAAACGCCGAAGTGGTTGCGAGCGATGCCAACAGGCAAGAGGCTTCCGATGCCGCCGAAACAGTACGCCGCCGGTTGCGATCCATGATGCGCGCCGAGAGCGGCACCGCTATCGGTCCGTTCGTCGAGCCGCAAACCTATGTCAAGCTGCGCGAGACCGCGCTGACCGGCAATGCGGCATTCTTCCAGACAGCGCTCGCCGATGCGCTCGAAGTCGATTTTTCAACGGCGCGGACGCTCACCACGAGCCAAAATTACACACCGCTGCTGGCCGCCTTGCGCGCGCTCGACCTCAGCGAAGACAAGGCGTTCCTGATCACGGCCACCATCTATCCGACCGAGTTTCCGCACCCGCAGGCGATCCGCATCTTCCTCGACCGCTACCGCCTGCTGCACCGCGACGCGGCGTTGGACAGGCTCCGCGGCTGGAAGGCCGACACCGTGTCGAAAATCGTTCGCAAGCCCGGGCGCGTCGCCGCAAACGCCGACCTGCGCAAGCCGAACAGCGCCGATGTTGCCGCTGTCCCAAAGGCGCGTCGCGTCTGAAAAGTTACGGCAACTTGACCGAGATAAGCTCCTCAACGGGAATGGCGCCCGCCTCGACCTCGACCACCCAGATATCGGGATCGAATTTCTTCTCGCGCTCCAGCCGCGCGTCGAAGATGGCGGCATCGTCGCCCTCGCCGAGAAGGCTGAAGAAACGGTCGTCCGGCCTGGCCGAATCGTAGCTCGTCTGCGGCGCCGGCCCGAACAGCGCCATCTCCCCCAGCCTGCCCCGCGCCAGCACGAAAACCGCGCCGGCTTCCGTGGCGCCGCGCTTGACCACGGCGGCAAAGCCGCCGGCGCTGAAAACCCGACGCAACAGCGCCGATACCCACAGGTCGGTGGTTACCCGCATGGAGAATTCCTGGCCATGCGGCGGTCCTTACAGCATTGGCCGGAAGACTGTAACCGGTCTTTGCCGAGCGACCGGCGTGCGGCCGTCACGACCCTCAGTTGGTCAGGCCGATCTCGCGCATCTTGACGTAGACGATCTCGTCGGGCTCGCCGGTCTCGGGCAGGCCGAAAAGCGCCTGGAATTCCTTGATCGCGGCCTTGGTGCGTGCGCCGACGACGCCGTCCAGTTGCATGTCGTCATTGCCGAAAGCTTTCAGTCCGGCCTGGATCTTGACGATGCGGGGATCAGGTGCCGCCGCATTTGCCGGTGCGGACGCTGGAATGGCGGCTGGAACAGCGGCCGTTTCGACCGGCCGCGGCACGGGATGCGGCACCACGGCCGCGGTCGTCGGCGTGGCACCCAGTTGATCCAGCAGAATGCTGTCGATCTCGCCGGAGGCATTCAATCCGACCTTCTGCTGATAGGCCTGGATGGCCTTGCGCGTATTCGGTCCGGGAATGCCGTCGACGGTGCCGGAATAGAAATCGAGATCCTTCAATATGCCCTGGACCTGCTCGACGACCGGGTCGCTCTTGATCGGCGCAGCCGCCGGACGCACGATGTTGATGGTGGTTTCGGGCTCGTCGCTGTCCGCCCGGGGAAAGCGCTCGATGCTCCTGGTGACGAAAAACGCGCCGGCGTGCGGAAAGGGCTGGTACCAAAGAGCGTTCGCCGAGACGTAGAACAGCGTCACCAGGAATGCGGTGGAGCCGCCGACCACAACTGGGTTGCGCGAGATCAGGCTGCCCAGAGCCATCGCTCCGTGCTCGAAGGCATTGCCGCGGCGTTTGACCGCCTTAGGCTGTTTTGCGGAGCGACCCATTGCTCTCCCCTTTGCCACCGTCCGCTCTGGCTTTGGCCGCGGACATCGGCACCACGCCGGTCTTCTCCGCCGAGTGGCCCGTCGGGCCGTTCACGGGAAGGCTGATCGTTACCGTGGTGCCCTCGCCCGGCATGCTTTCGATCGACATGGTGCCGTCGTGCAGCGCCACCAGCCCCTTCACCAGCGAAAGCCCAAGCCCGGTGCCTTCGAACCGACGGGTATAGTCGTTCTGTATCTGCATGAACGGCTTGCCGAGATTGGCAAAATCTTCCTCGGCGATGCCAATGCCGGTGTCCCGGACCCAGAAATGCAGCCGCGAGCCGATCCGCTTGGCGCCGATGACGACGTTGCCGCCTTCGGGCGTGAACTTGATCGCGTTGGAGACGAGATTGATCAGGATCTGCTGCACGGCGCGACGGTCGGCATTTATTTCACCTGCGTCCGGCGCGATCTGGGCCTGCAGATCAATGGCTTTTGCCTCGGCTTGCAGGCGCATCATCGACTGGCACATCTCGACCGCTTCGCGGAAGCGGAACGGTTCCGGTTCGGTCGCATAGGCGCCCGATTCGATCCGCGATACGTCGAGTATCGAGGTGACGACGGCAAGCAGGTGCTGGCCCGAATCCCGTACCAAGCCGACATATTCCTTCTGGCGCGGATCCTTGAAGGTGCCGAACATCTCGTGCAGCAGCATGTCCGAAAAACCGATGATGGCATTGAGCGGGGTGCGCAGCTCGTGGCTGACGACGGCAAGGAAGCGTCCTTTCGCCACCTCGGCCGAGGCAGCCGCTTCATTGGCGGCGGCAAGCTCCTGGCGCAGTCCGGCCAGTTCATCATTCTCGCGCAGAACGAGCGTGAAGACAGTCTCCTGCCCCGGCGCGCGCATCATCTCGAGCGAGAACGGCCGGTAATTGTCGGCCGTCACGCCGCTGTTCTGCGGCAGCCGGACGCGAAGGTCGAGCCGGCGCGACAGAGCGCCATCGCGCATATCGGCCAGCGCGCTGAGATACGGGACGCGGTCGGACAGATGGATGCGATCGAAAAGCCCGGCGCCGAAAAGCAACTCCGGCGGCAGCCTCAGCATCGTGCGCGCCTTGGTCGAGGCGTCCAGAACCTCGCCATGCGCCGCTATTCGCAGCACGACAGCGTCGATCAGGTCTTCGAGCCGGTCGCTGCCGGCAGGATCGAGCTGTGCGTTGGCGGCGCCACGAAGTGGAGCGACACGCGGAAAGAGCGTGAGCGCCCAGGCCAGTGGTACCAGCCAGTGCCATGCGGCGATTTCGGTCTGGCCGAGCGGCAAGACGGAACCGGCGAAAGGCTGCAGCAAGACTGCGACAAGGGCCGATATGGCGCCCCAGATCACGGCACGGCGCGACTGGCCGATCCACCAGGCTTCAAACGGCAGCGCCACCGCAAGCACGGCAACCGGCGAGGCCACACCGCCGGCGGCAGCGACAAGGGCACCCAGGGCAACACTGCTCACGACCAAGGCTAGTTGGCCGGCCAGGGTGATCTTACCCGATGCAGCCACCAGCAGGGCGGCGAACCAGCAAAGGCCGAACGCGGCAAAGATCGCAGCCACAGTCACGGCCGCGCCCATGCCCGACGTGACCAGCGTCACCGCTGCACCTGCGCTGAAGAACGGAGCCGCCAGCATGACGCCAATGAACCGGCTGTGGCGGCGGCGGTCGTCCTGGCCGAGGACGGACGGATGAACCATCCGTTCGCAACCGGCGGCTATCGCGCCCGGCAACTCGGCGTATCTGGCCTTGATCGCACTCAACTCAACGCACCCGGTCGTGAACGGCCCTGCTTTGCAGGTGGCTTTTGTCGATCCGAAACTCGCATCCAGCGTTTAAGGAATGGATAAGGCTGGGCCGATCGTCCCCCCGGCCGGCTGCAAATATCGGGATACCGGCGGCGAAAAACCGGGGCAATTGCCGCCATAGTAAACGGAGCGTTATCCGGACCGCCCGCGCCTGGACCTGCGGCCGAGGCCGCCAAACTGTCGCCGGTTCAAAAAATGAGCAGGAAAAACAACAGGTTGGATGGTTACCCTTTGCTGAATAAAATCTAAGTCGTTCGAGGCAAATGAATTTCAAAACGCTTCGTTTCGAATCTGCCTAAAATTTGAGGAAAACTGTTGCTTTCGGGACAAGCCGTCCTTTGCGCGTCCGTGCCAATATCGCCGTACAGGGGTCGTGCGGTTCGGATGCATGACCGTCATAAAGGACAGACAGATGGGCTTTCTGATAAGAGCTGCTTTCTGGTTTTCGCTGGTGCTTCTGGCGCTGCCGCTGGGTGTCGGCTCCGATGATGCGGGCCGTGAAAGCGTCGGACCGCTCCAGGCGCTGTTTGCCGCGCGCGAAGCCGTCGGCGACATCGCCGGCATCTGCGAGCGCAAGCCGGACGTGTGCGAGACCGGCAAATCGGCAATGCACACCATCACCGCCCGCGCAAAGGAGACCGCCAAGATCGCGGCCGCCATGCTGGACGACAAGGCCGCTGAACCCGATACGGTGACGACCACCGGCAGCGTGCCCGAGGAAATCGTCTTGCCGGCGAAAGTCGATTTGCCGGCGAAAGTGCACTTGCCGGCAAAGAACTGAGACTGTTTCGGCCGAATCCATCGCTAAACCGCAGGGCGCCCCGCTCTCGGCGCCTGCGGCGTTTCTCCTCTTTTTCCGTGACGCGGCCGCGCCGGATGACTATATCCGGGGAAATGACCACGACGATCCAGACCATCCGCGACGACTTTTCCCTGCTCGACGAGTGGGAAGACCGCTATCGCTATGTGATTGAACTGGGTGAAGCGCTGCCGCCATTTCCCGACGAGCAACGCATACAAGCCAACAAGGTGCCCGGCTGCGTCAGCCAGGTCTGGCTGACCACCGAGCAAGGCGAGGGTGCCAATCCCGTTATTACCTTCAAGGGCGATTCCGACGCCCATATCGTGCGCGGCCTGGTTGCCATCATGCTGGCGCTGTTTTCGGGACGGCCCGCCAGCGAAATCCAGAGGACCGACGCAGAGGCAACGCTAAAGGCACTCGGACTTGACGAGCACCTGTCGCCGCAGCGCGCCAATGGTCTTCGCTCGATGGTCAAGCGTATCAAGCGTGACGCCGAGGCAGCGCTGAAGCAGACCGCCTGACCGGACGGCAATTACCAGCAGTATGAAGAACTGGCGGCCCGAGCTTGGTCTCCCCCCAATACAAAACGGCGCCCGAAGGCGCCGCTTGAGTGTCAAACCGGAAGAGCCGCTTGTCAGCGTCCCTTGCGCTTGCGACCGAGACCCATCTTCTTGGCGAGCTGCGAACGGGCGGCCGCATAATTGGGCGCAACCATCGGATAGCTCGGGTCCAGGTTCCACTTTTCGCGATACTGGTCGGGCGTCAGATCATAGTGGGTCATCAAGTGACGCTTGAGCGACTTGAACTTCTTGCCGTCTTCGAGACAGATGATGTAGTCGTCATGCACCGAACGCTTCGGATTTACCGCCGGCTTCTGCTTGTCGGCAGGCGGCTGCTCGGCGGCCCCGCCGACGCGCCCGAGAGCGGCATGGACATCGGCGATGAGGTTCGGCAATTCGCCGACCGGCACGGGATTGTTGCTGACATAGGCGGCCACCACATCGGCGGTGAGCTCGATCAGCGCGTCACTGTTTCTGGAAGGTGTTTCGGTAATATCCATGGCGTTCAGGCCCCAACGAGAATTGTTTCTGTTTGCGCCCGTTTCGATAGTTGGGCATCGCGCGAACTTGTGCAGGAAAAAGCCTCCGCGATTCGCGTCGCGCCATCTTAATGGGCCTGAGCGTCAAGTAAGTCAATTCGCTTCTTGCGCTCTATTCAGCGATACAAGTCAAATCTTTCATATTCAGCTTCACTCTTTCGTGCAGAGTGTAACTTTGCCGTTTTTTCTGGTCAGACCAGCATCGACTGACGCCGCGGCAAGCAGCCATTACACAGACGGCAGCAGGTAAATAGAGCTCAATGCTTGATCCTGCCCGCAGCATTACAGCCTGGCCGATCGGCGGATTCAGTAAAATCATAGGTTGCGAAGCGTTACTGTTGCTCGTGAGCCGTCGGCCGGAGCGGCGTGCTGCGTCACTGAAACGGGGTGATGTATTTTCCGTAGACCCAGCCGGTGACGAACTGGCCGCTCTGTGCCGGATCGTGCCAGACTTCGCACCAGCGATGGCGGATCTTCTGTTTCTGCTGCCAGTAGGTTTGGCTGGTCATGTCGAGCAGGTTTATCCCACCGGTGCATTTGCCGGTCATCTGCAGAACCGTCCCGTTGGGATAGGCGGCCTGCTTCTGCGAAGTTCCTGAAGGATATTTGCGCACATTGAGCGTGTCGCCGAACGGCACATTGGCCACTTGCCAAGCCGCAAAGGCAGTTGCATGAGATTGACCGGCATTGGCCAGGGTCATCGCAGCGACGGCGAGGGCCGCGGCAGTCCGAGAAAAAATATTCATTGTCCTCTCCTCCAGCCCGTCCTCTAGAGCCACCACGACAATAGATCGTAGCCCTTGAACCCGCGCTGATCGGCGTGTTCATTCGCCATTCAAGTAACTTCCACAGCGAGACGCAATGACCAGAACTCCAGTGTTTCCGACCGCCACCCCGCCGCAGCCGGAGAAGCGGCCGATCTTCGACACGCATCACGGCATGACGCGGACGGACGACTATGCCTGGCTGAGGGCCGTGAATTGGCAAGAGATGTTCAGGGACCCGTCGCTGCTCGACGGCCAGATCCGCGCCCACCTCGAAGCCGAGAATGCTTACCAGGCGGCGCTGATGGCCGATACGGTCCAACTGCAGAAACAGCTTTTCGCGGAAATGAAGGGACGCATCAAGGAAGACGATTCTTCCGTGCCGATGAAGGACGGGCCTTACGCCTACGGCTCCTCCTTCAAGCTTGGCGGCCAGCAGCCGCGTTATTTCCGCACGGCGCGCGACGGCGGCGACAAGCAGATCTTGCTCGACGGCGATGCCGAGGCCGAGGGCAAGCCCTATTTCCGCCTGGGCGGCGTCGATCATTCGGACGACCACCGCAAGCTGCTCTGGGCCTTCGACGACAAGGGTTCCGAATTCTACACGCTGCGCGTCCGCGATTTCGCCGGCGGCAACGATCTGACGGACAGGGTCCCCGACACCGGCGGCGGCGGTGTGTGGGATGCCGGCAATGACGGTTTTTTCTACACCCGCCTCGACCCCAACCACCGTCCTTCCAAAGTGCTGTTCCATGCGCTTGGCGATAGTCCTGAAAACGACCGGCTGATCTACGAGGAAACCGATCCGGGCTTCTTCATGGATGTCGGCGGCACACGCTCCAACGAGTGGATCATGATCGGCATCAACGACCATGAGACCTCGGAATATCGCATCATGAACGCCAACGAACCGTCCGCAGAGCCGAAGCTGGTTGCGGCACGCCAGACCGGCTTGCAGTACGACCTTGAGGAAGGCGGCGACATCTTCTTCATCCTCACAAATGCCGACGGCGCCAAGGACTTCAAGATCATGACGGCGCCGGCCCATGATCCGGTGCGCGCCAACTGGCAGGAACTGGTGCCGCACGAAGCGGGCCGGCTGATCCTTTCGGTAATCGGCTTCAAGGACCACATGGTCCGGCTGGAGCGCAAGGAAGGCCTGCCACGCATCGTCGTGCGCGATCGCAAGAGCGGCGAAGAGCACCTGATCTCCTTCGACGAGGAAGCCTTCTCGCTCGGCCTGTCCGGCTCCTACGAATACGACACCGAAATCATGCGCTTTTCCTATTCGTCGATGACGACGCCGGCGCAGGTCTTCGATTACAACATGCGCACCCGCGAGCGCGTGCTGCTCAAGACCCAGGAAGTGCCGTCCGGCCATGACCCGGAGCACTATGTCACGCGCCGGCTGATGGCGCCTGCCGCCGACGGCGAACTGGTGCCGATCTCGCTCCTCCACCACCGCGACACGCCGCTCGACGGATCGGCGCCTTGCCTGCTTTACGGCTACGGATCTTACGGCATAGCCGTACCCGCCGCGTTCAACACCAATTTGTTTTCGCTGGTCGACCGCGGCTTTGTCTACGCGATTGCCCATGTCCGCGGCGGCAAGGACAAGGGCTATGGCTGGTACGACGACGGCAAGCGGGCGAACAAGATGAATACGTTCACCGATTTTGTCGCTGCCGCCCACCACCTCGTCGCCGAACGCTATACGCAGCATGACCGCATCGTCGCGCAAGGCGGCTCGGCCGGCGGCATGCTGATGGGCGCGGTCGCCAACATGGCGCCGCAATGCTTCGGCGGCATCGTCGCCGAGGTTCCCTTCGTCGACGTACTCACCACCATGCTCGACGCAAGCTTGCCGCTGACGCCGCCGGAATGGCCGGAATGGGGCAACCCGATCGCTTCGGCGGAGGATTACCGGACCATCGCCGCCTACTCGCCCTACGACAATGTCGCCGCACTCGACTATCCACCGATCCTGGCGCTGGCCGGCCTGACCGACCCGCGCGTCACCTATTGGGAGCCGGCCAAATGGGTGGCGCGGTTGCGCGACCGCAAGACAGGGGGGAATCCGGTTCTGTTCAAGATCAACATGGATTCAGGCCACGCCGGCGCCTCCGGCCGGTTTTCCAGGCTGGAGGAAATCGCGTTCACCTATGCCTTCGCGCTCAAGGTAACAGGCAAGGCCGAACCAGCCGCGTGAAGTCGGGGGAGAGCGGTCATTGCCTTCCGTTCCGAGACGTGGCTTTCATTCGCGGTAAGAGTTGCGGAGACGCCCACCAATGATCGATCTCGCCACATTGATTGCGTATGTCGCGGTTGTGCTTGGCTTTGTCTTCATCCCCGGTCCGGCCACCCTTCTGACCGTGGCGCGGGCCACCAGTTCCGGAACCAGGGTTGGCATCGCGACCGGCGCGGGGATCGCGGCCGGCGACGTGGTTCACACCTTCATGGCGATCGTCGGCATTTCGGCGATCATTGCCACGTCGGCGGCGCTTTTCAGCATCGTGAAGTACATCGGCGCAGCCTACCTCATTTATCTCGGCATTCGCGCGATCATCGAGAAAACGCCTGCCTATCCGGCCGCCGGCGCACTTGCGATCCCCGCTACCAAAGCATTTCGGCAGGCTGTTTTGACCGAGGTTCTCAACCCCAAGACCGCGCTTTTCTTCCTTGCATTTCTTCCGCAGTTCGTGCGGCCTGAAAACGGATCGGTGATGCTTCAACTGGCGACATTGGGCGTGATCTTTGTTCTGTTGGGCCTCATCAGCACGCTGGTTTTCGCCGTGGGTGCGGGCGGCCTCGGTGCATTCCTGCGCCGAAACCCGACGGTGCTGAGATGGCAAGGCAAGGCTGTCGGCGGCATCTATTGCGCCTTGGGCATCCGGCCGGCGCTGCAACAGCGCTAGGACCTCGACAGGCGACGCCGTATGAGGCTTCGGATAATGGGCAGGCACAGCTGATTTTCCGCTCGCAATTGCAAAGGCCGCGCGCTACCCAGTGCGCGGCTTTTCACAGCCGCGCCAACACACAATCACCCAGGGATCTGCCATGTTGCTCGTCGATGTCTATCTCGACAAATCGCCCATCCAGGGCATCGGCGTCTTTGCCAAAAACCACATTGCCCGCGGCACGCTGGTCTGGAAGCTCGACCCGAAATACGACCGGCGCATCGAGGTGGAGACCTACGAGCGGGAAACCGGGCCGGTCAAAACCTATCTCGACCGCTACGCCTATCCGGACCGGCGCGACCCGAATTACATCGTCTTCGAAGCCGACGATGCGCGCTACATGAACCATGCCGACAGCCCGAATTGCGACGTCTCGCAGCCGGAGGAGACCTATGCCTTGCGCGACATTGCGCCCGGCGAGGAAATGACCTGCGACTACAATCACTTCTTCGAAACCGGCTTCGACTTCCTCGGCGACCGCTGACCCAACGGCCCGTCAGCTCGCCGGCTTCTTGCGCGCCGGATAGCCGTTGGGATGCGGCGGCACGGCTTTCAGATAGGCGGCGATCGCCGCGCGGTCCTCCCGGGTCAGCACGGCCATGTTCCGTTGCACGTCGACCATCGCGCCGCCGACCGTATCGAAGTCCGGCGTGAAGCCGGTTTCGAGATAGTTGGCGATGTCGGCTTCCGACCAGTCGGCGATGCCGCCCTCGCCCGACGTGATGTTGGGCACGATGCCGCTGCCTTCCGCGGCCGCGGCGCCTGCCAGCCACTGGCTCTTCCTGGTACCGCCGGTAAGGTCCCGCGGCGTGTGGCATTCGCCGCAATGGCCGGGGCCTTCGACCAAATAGCGGCCGGCCTGCACCGGCTGTGGCGTGCCTTCGGGAAAGGAAACGACCGGCTTGTCGCTCAGATAGAGCAATTTCCACAGACCAAGGCCGCGTCGGACGTTGAAGGGAAACCCCAGCGAATTGGCGGGTGCCTTGCCGGCGACCGCGGGCAAGGTCTTCAGGAACGCATAGAGATCGGCAATGTCGGCCGGCTTCATGCGCGCGTATGAAATATAGGGAAATGCTGGATAAAGATGCTCGCCCGACGGCGACACGCCCTTCAGCATGGCGTTGGCAAAGTCTTCGACCGACCAGGCGCCGATGCCGTCCTTGGTATCCTGCGAGATATTCGGCGGCACGAAGGTGCCGAATGGCGTCTTGAGCTCGAGGCCGCCGACCAGCTGAAGGCGAGCGTCGCCTTGCGAGCCAGGCTTGGCATGACAGGATGTGCAGCCGCCAGCGTAGAAGATGCGCTTGCCCCTGTCAGCGTCACCGGGGCCAAGCTGCGCCAGCGTGGCGGCACCGAGCCTGACCGGAGCCGACAGGAACCAGCCGGCAATCGCGGCGACGCCGCCCAGAACGAGGGCGGCGCCGACGAGTTTCTTCAGCAAGGGCATTGCCCGCTATCAGCCTTTTTTCACCCTGTAGCTTTGATGACAGTTGCCGCAGCCGCCGCCGATGGTGTTGAACTGTGCCTTCAACGCGTCGGCATCCGCAGGTGCCGCGGCGACCGCCGCCTTGACGTCGGCGAGGTACTTGCCTTCAGCCGTCTTGAAGCCGGCCATGTCCTGCCAGATCTTGGGAGACGCCGTGGTGTCGCCGATGTCGCTGCCCGCCGGGAACAGCGCGTCGACGCCGGCATGGAATTTCTCGGCATTGGCCTGCAGTGCCTGCAACGCCGTCAGCACCGAAGCTGCGTCGTAGGGCGTCTCGCCCTTGACCACTTTCGACAAGCCGGCGGCGATCTTGCCACGTTCCTTCATCAGGGCCTGCCGGTCAGCGACCGGGTCGGCAAATGCCGCCGAACCGGCGAAGGCGAGCATCGAGATGGCGAGGATAAGCTTTCTCATTCACTTGGCTCCATGTTGAAGGCAATTCAGGGTGCGGTCCCACCCCGATGACAAACGGCAAGGATGGCTTAAAAATTCCGACGCTTCGCCTCACGCTTGCGTGAAATTTTTGCAACTGTCGTTCTGATGCTGAAAAAGAAAAGCCCCGGTTCTGCCGGGGCTTTCTGAAACGGATCAGGCCTTTTCGTAGAGTTCGAGCACATAGTCCCAGTTGATGAGACTGTCGACGAAGGCTTCGAGATATTTCGGCCGGGCGTTGCGATAATCGATGTAGTAGGAATGTTCCCAGACATCGACGCCAAGGATCGGCGTCGCGCCATGGACGAGCGGGTTCTCGCCATTCGGCGTCTTCGAGATCGCCAGCTTGCCGTCCTTGACCGAGACCCAGGCCCAGCCCGAACCGAACTGGGTGGTGCCGGCGGCGATGAAGTCGGCCTTGAACTTGTCGTAGCCGCCAAGATCGCTGTCGACCGCTTTTTGCAAGGCGCCCGGCAGCTTGTTGCCGCCGCCGCCCTTCTTCATCCATTTCCAGAAATGGATATGATTGTAGTGCTGGGCGGCATTGTTGAAGAGCCCCGCATTCTTGCCGAAGGACTGTTTGACGGCCTCTTCGACCGACAAATCGCCCAGGCCCGCCTCGGCGGCCAGCTTGTTGCCGTTGTCGACGTAGGCCTTGTGGTGCTTGTCGTGATGATATTCCAGCGTTTCCTTGGACATATAAGGCTGCAAAGCCTCGTAATCATAGGGCAAGGCGGGCAATTCAAAAGCCATTGGTCGTACTCCCTCGTGGAAAAATCCGGTGTCGATACCGGACTAACATAGGACTGGATTGGTCTGGAACAACTCCGGAAACGAAGCGCCGGCCGCTTTTTAGCGGGTCAGCCGGGCGAAGTCGAATGCGCCCATTCCCAATAGAGTTCGCGCGCCTTCTTGGCCACCGGCCCGGGCTGCAGATTGCGATCCTCGATACGGGTGACCGGCACGACTTTCGAGTGGTTTCCGGTCGAGAAGATTTCGTCTGCCTCCAGGAAATCGCGGATCGACAGCGTCTTTTCCGTCGTCGTGAAACCGTATTCGCCAAGCAGGGCCATGGTGCGCGCGCGGGTGATGCCGGACAGGAAGGTCCCGTTCGGCGCCGGCGTCAGGACATGGCCGTCCTTGACCAGGAAAATATTCGAGGTCCCGGTCTCGGCGACATTGCCCAGCATGTCGAGCACGAGCGCATTGTCGAAGCCGCGCATCGTGGCTTCGAGGATGGCCCGGCCGTTGTTGGGATAAAGGCAGCCGGCCTTGGCGTTGGTCGGCATGGTTTCGATGGTCGGGCGCCGGAACGGCGACACCGTCACCGAAAAACCCGCCGGCGAGATCATCGGCGATTCATAGAGGCAAAGGCAGAAACGCGTCGAGGCCGGGTCTGCCGGCACGCCCATATAGCCGCCATGCTCGGCCCAATACATCGGCCTGATATAGACCGCCGTCTTACCGTCGAACTTCTTCAGCCCGTCCCAGGTCAGCCCGACGATCCTGTCGGTGCTCATCGTCGGCTTCAGGCCGAGCGCGATCGCCGAGGCGTTCACCCTTGCTGCATGGCGATCGAGGTCGGGAGCGACACCCTCGAACCAGCGGGCTCCGTCGAACACGCTGGTGCCGAGCCACATGGCGTGGCTGCGCGGCCCGAGGATGGCAACGTTGCCCTCGTACCAGTCGCCGTCGACGAAGGTCCATGTCGCGGATTGCGCCGCAGTCGCCAGTGTCATTGCCAGGTTCCGTTCGATGCTTGTTGCGGCGCATTGGAAGATGCTTTGGCGGCCGCCGTCAACCGGTTTGGCTGAGATTTGTTGAGGCCAGCGGGCTGGCGGACTGCAATCAGCGCTTGCGCCTTGCCTTGCGCAGCCTCAAAACTGTCGCATGCACCATGCAGCTTACGTTTTCGACGCCTATGGCACGCTGTTCGACGTGCACGCGGCCGTGCGCCGTCACGCCGACCAGATCGGGCCGGACGGCCAGTTGCTGTCCGAGATCTGGCGCGCAAAGCAGCTGGAATATTCCTGGGTGCGGACGCTGATGGGGGCCTATGCCGATTTCTGGCAGCTCACCGAGCAGGCACTCGATTTCGCCCTGCGCAAGGTTCCGTCCGCCGATGCCGGGCTGAAGGCGAAGTTGCTCGAGGCCTATTGGCGGCTGGACTGCTATCCGGAGGTGCCGGCCGTGCTCAAGGCGCTCAAGGCATCGGGGGCAAGGCTGGCGATCCTGTCCAACGGTTCGCCTGAAATGCTGGAGGCGGCCGTCAAGTCCGCCGCGCTCGACCAGGTCCTGGACGACGTCTTTTCCGTCGACAGCGTCAGGCGCTTCAAGACCGACCCGTCGGTCTACGACATAGTCACCACGGGCTGGCGCCTCTATCCAGGCGCTGTCTCTTTCCAGTCCTCCAACCGCTGGGACGTCGCCGGCGCCACCAAATTCGGCTTCCGGACGGTGTGGATCAACCGCGCCAATCACCCAGAGGAATACCGGGATTTCCCACCGGCCCTGATCCTGCCATCCCTCGATGGTCTGATCTCCGGGGTTTGACGCCGGACATGTTGCCTGGGCGCAACAGTGACGATCCAGTCACAGCTTTGCCTTTGTTTGTCCACCCTGCGGCCAGAATTGGAACCGCCTATCGCGCCGGGCATTGCTCGGGCAACCGCGCGCAACCGGGCGCATTCATGCTTTGTTGCGATTTGAGACTTAAAAAAAGGCAATCATGTTCACACCCCCATCGTCCTCTCTGCGCCTTAGCCGTCGCGGTTTCCTCAACGCCGCAGCCCTTGGCGCCGCCTCGGTCGCGGTCTCCAGTTGCACCACGCTGTCGCAACAACCGGTCGAGCCACCGCCGCCGACCTATGTCGAGCCGGCGCTCGGCGACTATGTGACGATGTATGGGCCGATGTCGGATGGCGGCTTCGAGCTGCCGGCCATACCGGTCGACAAGATCGACCCGCAGTTCCTGCGCCAGATCGTTGACGATCCGACCGGGCAGCAGCCAGGCACCATCGTCGTCGACACCACCAATCACTTCCTCTATCTGGTGCGCCCGGGCGGCCAGGCTATCCGCTACGGTGTCGGCCTCGGCCGCGCCGGTTTCGAATGGTCGGGCGATGCCGTGGTCCAATGGAAGCAGAAATGGCCGAAATGGACGCCGCCGGACGAAATGATCTCCCGGCAGCCGGAGTTGAAACCCTACAGCGCCGAGAATGGCGGCATGCCCGGCGGGCTCAAGAACCCGCTTGGCGCGCGGGCGCTCTATCTCTTCCAGGGCAACCAGGACACGCTCTACCGCTTGCACGGTTCGCCGGAATGGCGGTCGATCGGCAAGTCGGTGTCGTCAGGCTGCGTGCGCCTGATGAACCAGGATATCATCGATCTCTACGACCGTGTGCCGAACAAGACGCCGGTCGTGGTGACGGCCGATATCGGCCAGCCGATGGTGGCGACCGCAAACCGCAAAGCCATTCCGATCGACGCCGGCGTGCCGGAAGGATCGATCCTGCTCGGCCCGATAAAAGCGGTGACGAACTCGATCTTCTGAGCTGACGGAAGCACGGGGGCGCGATTGGCTCACGGCTCCTGCTGGTTTTGCCGAGCCTCGGCTTGCCCGTGCCGGTGCCCGCCTTCAGGTCCGATGTTTACGCCGAGCAGCGGATTTTGCCGCGCTCTGTGCAGACGCCGCCGGTGGACAGCTCATGACCCAAATACGTCTTCCGCAGGCCAGGTCGGATGACCGCTTTGCGCCGCGATGCCGGCAGCAACGACGTTGATTGCGGTTGCCCAAAAGCAGACATCTGAATGCGGCGTCGCGTTGGACGCGTTGCGCTATAAGCGGACATCGGGTCCGCAGTCTGGACCGGGAACTCGCACCGACACCACAGTCTCACCGACCGAGACTTCCGAGCGTGGCCCGCTGCTTATTGTCCCGTGTCTTGTCGGGATCTTCGATCGCCTCAACCGACTGGATGTATTCGGCAATATACTCCGGCGACAGGGCGTGTTCCCTGCCACCTGCAAGGACAAAGTCCTTATACCAGCTATAGGGTTTGAGACTGTCGTCGATGTAGTCGGGGGTGGCGAGATAGGTAAGGACCTTTCGCCTGCGACCTTTGGCGTTAATGACCGTGACCGTCGCACGCTCGTAGCCGCTTCCGACGCCTTCGGCCTTATCTAGCTCGGCACGTTCGGCAGGATCGAAGCTGAACAGGACTCCGATCACGCTATTCTCATTGCCAGTGGCCAATGCGTTGCACTTCCCGGACTTGTCCACGCTACGTTTATGAAAACGGAGCGCATGACCCGGCAAGGTAGCGATGCCGAGTGGCTTGCAGCTCGGCATGCGTTCGCGCAGCCGGGCGGTCGACATGTTGGACCCCTAGGCAAAATAGACGACGTGCTCTGGGGGGCCGGTCTCTGTGTTCTTCAGCGCCTCGATGGTGGGATTTCCCGGCCTCAGGATCGTGCGTAGCGGTACCGTCATTATGCTGCACTCTTCGGTTTCTTCGCCTTCGCGTGTGATGATGGGCTGTCCATCCTGGAGGTCGAGGATTGGAACCGGCCTGCCGGCCCATCCGCAGTCGGCGCAGCGCGGTCGTTCCCAGAGTATACCGGGTGCCTCAGTTATTCTCGCCATGTTCGGGTTCGAGATGCGGCGAGCCGCAGTTCGGGCATTCCCGAGGCACCCCGCGTAATTCGCGAATGATCAATGATGTCGCCATGCCGATGGCGTGTTGGATCAACGAGTGCGCCATCTCGGCATCAATCCAGGTGGCCGACTTTGAATGCGTCAGCCAGTTTGAAAACGTCCATGCGGACTCAAGCGCACTCTTGAGGGCCCCGCGACGCTCTTTGTTGGTGTCGCCCGGCAGAAGATCGTTGCAGATGATCTCCGTCCACGCGCGGAAGTTCGCACGTTGTGGCGGTGTATCTGTCCATATTGCCGAGTCCTGCGCGACGCCGATCAGTTCGAGAAGCGCCTCACGGCAGCGGACGCCTACGGCCTGATAGTCCGCGAGATTATGCGCCTGTGTCACGGCGGTGCCGGCTTCTTCCATCTTCTCGAATACGGGACCGAACGGGAGTATGCGTAGATCGTCTTCCTGTTGTTTTGCCGTACGCGGGATGCGAAGCATCAGGCCAATATGGAAGGTCAGAGCAAGGTCCATATTTGGGAACTGCTCCTGAGAGTAGAGGTTTGTGCCGCCGGTTATGACCCACCAGCGATCCTTGTTGGTGTGAATGTCCCACACGTCGTGACGGGTATTCAGGACGACTTCCGAGTAGACCTTCTGCATAAAGGTCACTTCGAGGTCGGGCGCCTGCCATTCAAAGTATTCTCGGACTTCCTCGACCTCCTCTTCGGTAACTTTCAACATGATCGTCTCCCGCGAAGGCTCGTCGCGCCGCGCTGCAAAGGATTGCGAAAGCCTCAACAATAGCCCGATGTCGCTAACTTTCAAAATCCGGCACGGCTACGCGGGATGTCCGCTTTGGGCTAATTCTGAGACGTTGTTCCGACCGGATTCAGCGTCCGTTGCCCCTTGCGGAGGTGCTGGAACCTGCCGGTCCGCTTCCGGCCCCGATCAAGACCTTCGGCGCATCGCCGCCAAGCGGCCGCTCTTTCCGCATAGCCCCTGTCCGCTGTCCTCCAGATCTGGCTACTGGCGCTTGATGCCAAGACAGAAGTTGCCAACACTGATCCCGCCCTTCGGTCCGATGCCCCTCACCGCCCCCTGGACAGGCTCCCCAAAATCCCGCGGACGATCGCCCGTCCGACCGACGAACCGACCGAGCGCACCACCGACTTGATTGCCGCCTCCGCCACCGTCTGGCGGTTGGATGGCCGCGGCGCCCGCCGGCCACCGCTGGGCTGAGGAGCGGGATCGTCATTGCCGAAGCCGGGAATGGTCCAGCGCGAACGGCCGCTCTCCTGCTGCTGCGCTTGTGCCTCCTGGGCGTCCTTGGCCTTTTTTTGCAGCATCTCGAAAGCCGATTCGCGATCGACGGTCTGGTCGTACTGTCCCGAAACCGGGCTCTCAGTGATCAGCTTGCGGCGCTCTTCGGGCGTGATCGGGCCAAGCCGCGAGGATGGCGGGCGGATCAGCGTGCGCTGTACCATGGACGGCACGCCCTTGGCTTCCAGCGTGGAGACGAGTGCCTCGCCGGTGCCGAGTTGCGTGATCACGGTTGCACAGTCGAAATCGGGATTGGGCCTGAACGTCTCGGCCGCCGTCTTGACGGCCTTCTGTTCGCGCGGCGTATAGGCACGCAGTGCGTGCTGCACGCGGTTGCCCAACTGCGCCAGCACCGTTTCAGGGATATCCAGCGGATTTTGCGTGACGAAATAAACGCCGACGCCCTTCGAACGGATCAGCCGGACCACCTGTTCGACGCGGTCGATCAGCACCTTCGGCGCGTCGTCGAACAGAAGATGCGCCTCGTCGAAGAAGAAGACCAGCTTCGGCTTGTCCGGGTCGCCGACCTCGGGCAGTTCCTCGAACAGTTCCGACATCAGCCACAGAAGGAACGTCGCATAGAGCCGCGGATTCATCATCAGTTTGTCGGCGGCGAGCACGCTGATGGCGCCGCGTCCATCGCGCGTGGTGCGCATGATGTCGGCGATCCGCAATGCCGGCTCGCCGAAGAAATTGGCAGCGCCCTGCTGCTCCAGGACCAGCAGCGTGCGCTGGATCGCGCCGACCGAAGGTTTCGTCACATTGCCGTAGCGGGCGCCGATCTCTTCGGCGCGGTCGGCGATGTTGGCAAGCAGTGACTGCAGGTCCTTCAAGTCGAGCAGCAAAAGGCCTTCCTCGTCGGCGATGCGGAAGGCGATGTTCATAATGCCTTCCTGCGCCTCGGAGAGGTTCATCAGCCGCGACAGAAGCAGCGGCCCCATCTCCGAGATGGTGGCGCGGATCGGGTGACCCTGCTCGCCGAACAGATCCCAGAAGATGACCGGAAATTCCTGGAACTCATAGGGATCGAGCTTGACCTGCTCGGCCCGCTTGACCAGAAAATCCTGCGCTGTGCCCATCATGGCGATACCCGACAGATCGCCCTTGATGTCGGCGCAGAATACCGGCACGCCGGCATTGGAGAAACCCTCGGCCAATATCTGCAGGGTCACCGTCTTGCCGGTGCCGGTCGCGCCGGTGACCAGGCCGTGACGATTGCCATATTGCAGCAAAAGCCGTTCCGGCCGCTGATAGCTGTCGTCCGGCTTGCGGCTGGCTCCCATGAAGATACTGGTGTCGTCGGCCATGTGTCCGGTCTCCGCAAACCTATAGGTTGAATGCCCTGATCCCCTTGAAGAAAAGGGAGGCCCGCCGCAGGTATAGTGAGGCCATTGCGCAGCGACAATGGGCATCGTCGAAAATGGCTTTTGGAGCTTGCGGAACCTGCCCATGTTTGGCAATCGGTTGACGGTCACCGTCACGGAAGGCGAGTTGCACGGCATGTGTGCTGCATTGTGATATGGGACCGGGGACCGTAGACTGACATAGTAGGCTGACACGGCCACTAGAACGAGGAGAACGGATGGGCGCCGGTGCCTTGACCCAGGATGCCGAACTTCCGAACGCCGACCGGCAACGATGGCTGGCGCTGGCGGAGAAGGCGCTGGCCGGCGGGTCCTTCGAGGAAAAGCTCGTCTCGCATACGGACGACGCCATCCGCATCGAGCCGCTCTACGAGCGTTCGGTAACCGCCGAGCCTGTCGTGCGCGCCAACCCGGGATCACCGTGGATCGTCAGCCAGCGCATCGACGATCCGGACATAGGCCGCGCCAGTGCGCAGGCGCTGGAAGACGTCGCGCAGGGTGCCACCGGACTGTCGCTTGTCTTCGAGGGTGCGCCGAACGCCTTCGGCTATGGCTTGCCGAGGACGGCGGAGGCGCTGGAGGGCGTGCTCGACGGCGTGCCGCTCAACCGCATCCAGATCCGCATCGACGCCCATCCCTGGAGCCGTGCCGTGGCCGATTGGCTGGTGGCGTTCTTGACCAAGCGCCGCTCCGACCCGGCAAAGCTCAACCTCTCCTTCGGCATCGATCCGGCGGCGATATTTGCCGGGACCGGCAGGCTGCGCATGTCGATCGAAGCTTTGCAGGCTTCGATGCCGCAGTCGCTGGCGCATTTCTTTTCGATGGGGGTGCCCGGCGTGCTGCTGGAGGCCGACGGGCGGGTATTCCACAATGCCGGCGCCACCGAGGCGCAGGAGCTTGGCACTATGCTCGCCTCGGCCGTCTCCTATTTGAGGCTGTTCGAGAAGGCGCGCCAGCCGCTCGTCTACGCGGCGCCGCATATCGGTTTTGCGCTCAGCGTCGACCAGGACCAGTTCGTTTCGACGGCCAAGGTCAGGGCGTTGCGCAGGCTGTGGGCGCGTGTCCAGGAGGCCTGCTCGATACCGCCCTCCACCGCCAGCATCCATGCCGAAACCTCCTTCCGGATGATGACGGCGGCCGACCCGGAAACCAACATCCTGCGCACCACCATCGCCGCTTTCGCGGCTGCCGCCGGCGGCGCGGATTCGATCGCCATCCTGCCGCACACGATAGCGCACGGCCTGCCTGCGGGTTTTGCCCGCCGCGTTGCCCGCAACGCGCAACTGATCATGGCCAATGAAAGCCACATCGACCACGTCGCCGATCCGGTTTGCGGTTCGGGTGCGGTCGAAGCGCTGACTGCGGAGCTCTGCGCCGCGGCCTGGCAGGAGTTCCAGCAGATCGAGGCGGAAGGCGGCGTGCTGACCAGCCTTGAGCAAGGCCACATCCAGAGGCGCGTCCAGGCAGCTTCCGCCCGCCGCAACGCAGCCTACCAGGCGGACGAACGGGCGATCGTCGGCACGACGCTGCACCCGTCGAAGACCGAGCGTCCGGTCGAGACGCTGGCGGCGGAGCGGCGGCCTGCCTTCACCGAAGGCGTTGCGGTGTGCGAGCCGCTGTTTCCGATCCGCATCGATCAGTCGATCGGAGCCGTGCCATGATCCCGGATTTCAGCCAGATCGCCTGGTCGCCGCCACGGCGGGCGCCGGTCGAGGTCAAAGGCCAGCGGATGACGCCGGAAGGCATCGCCGTCAAGCATCTCTACAACCAGGGCGATCTCAAGGGCTTGCCGCATCTCGATACCTATCCGGGCCTGCCGCCCTTCGTGCGCGGCCCCTATCCGACGATGTATGTCCAGCAACCCTGGACGATCCGGCAATATGCCGGCTTCTCGACGGCCGAAGAGTCCAACGCCTTCTACCGGCGCAACCTTGCCGCCGGCCAGAAAGGCCTGTCGGTCGCCTTCGATCTCGCCACGCATCGCGGCTACGACAGCGACCATCCGCGCGTCGCCGGCGATGTCGGAATGGCCGGCGTCGCCATCGATTCCATTCTCGACATGCGCCAGCTGTTCGAGGGCATCCCGCTTAACGAGATGACGGTATCGATGACGATGAACGGCGCGGTGCTGCCGATCATGGCGCTCTATATCGTGGCGGCGGAGGAACAGGGCGTCGCGCAGAAAGACCTCACTGGGACCATTCAGAACGACATCCTGAAAGAGTTCATGGTGCGCAACACCTACATCTATCCGCCCAAACCTTCGATGCGGATCGTGTCGGACATTTTTTCCTACACGTCGACGCATATGCCGAAGTTCAATTCGATCTCGATCTCCGGCTACCACATGCAGGAGGCGGGAGCGACGGCGGACCTCGAGCTCGCCTACACGATTGCCGACGGTATCGAATATGCCCGCGCCGGCGTCGCGGCCGGCCTCGACATCGACCGTTTCGCGCCGCGCCTCTCGTTTTTCTGGGCGATCGGCATGAATTTCTTCATGGAAGTCGCGAAGCTGAGAGCAGCGCGCCTTTTGTGGGCCAGCCTGATGCTGAAGAACTTTTCGCCGAAGGACGAGCGCTCGCTGTCGCTGCGCACCCATTGCCAGACTTCGGGCTGGTCGCTGACGGCGCAGGACCCCTACAACAACATCATCCGCACCATGATAGAGGCGATGGCGGCGACTCAAGGCCACACGCAGTCGCTGCACACCAATTCCTTCGACGAGGCAATGGCGCTGCCGACCGATCATTCGGCCCGCATCGCCCGCAACACACAGCTCATCCTGCAGAAGGAATCCGGCACGACCCGGAGCATCGACCCGTGGGGCGGCTCGGCCTATGTCGAGCGGCTGACGCATGATCTGGCGGCGCGCGCGCTCGCCCATATCGAGGAGGTCGAGAGCCTCGGGGGCATGGCCGCGGCGATCGAAAAGGGCCTACCGAAGCTGCGCATCGAAGAGGCTGCCGCGCGCACCCAGGCGCGCATCGATTCCGGCGAACAGATCGTGGTCGGCGTCAATGCCCACCGTCCCGGCACGGACATCGAAGTCGACGTGCTGAGGATCGACAACGCGGAAGTCAGGGCGCGGCAATTGTCGAAGCTGCAGCGGCTGAAAGGCACGCGTGACGTCGCCGCCGTCGAGAGCGCGCTCGATGCGCTGACCCGTGCTGCCGGGAGTAACGAAAACCTGCTGGAATTCGCCATCCGGGCGGCGCGCGCCAATGCCACGGTCGGCGAGATTTCGCTGGCGCTGGAAAAGGTCTTCGGCCGCCATGTCGCCTCGGTGCAGACGATCTCCGGCGTCTATCGCAACGCGCTTGGCGACAATCCGGTGGTCGACCGGTTGCAGGACAAGGTCGTAGCGTTCGAGGAGAAGTCCGGCGGCAAGCCGCGTATTCTGGTCGCCAAGATGGGGCAAGACGGCCATGATCGCGGCCAGAAAGTGATCGCCACCGCCTTTGCCGATCTCGGCTTCGACGTCACCGTTGGGCCGATGTTCCAGACGCCGGACGAGATCGCCAAGCTGGCGGTCGAGCATGACGTGCACATGGTCGGCGCCTCGTCGTTGGCGGCAGGCCATTTGACGCTCATTCCCGAACTCAAACAGGCGCTGAAGAAGCTCGGCCGCGACGACATGCTGATCGTCGCCGGCGGCGTCATTCCACCGAAGGATTACGATGCAGTCCGGCAGGCAGGCGCAGCGGAGATCTTCCCGCCCGGCACGGTCATCCCGGAAGCGGCGGAGCGGCTGATGGACCGGCTGCTGCAGGCGGGCTGACGCTTTGTTATAATGCCCGTTGCAACGACCGACACGCTGAGTTATAATCAGCGTTGCAACAGGATGTCTCACCATGAACACGACCATTCGCAAGATCGGCAATTCCGAAGGCGTGATCCTACCGAGGGAGCTTCTCGATCGTCTGAACCTGAAGGCCGGCGACCAGCTTCAAATCGTTGAAACAGGTGACGGTCTTGCGCTGAAGCCGGTGGACGACAGCTTCGAGCGGCAAATGAAAGCTGCCCGCGAGGTCATGGACAAATACAAGGTCGCGCTTCAGAAGCTCGCCGAATGAGCTGGGAGTTTCTGACGCGGCGTGCAGTCGAAGCGATGCACGCCGAGCAGTTGCGCCGACACGGCGGAGCACAAGGCTTGAGGGATGAAAATGCCATTGAATCGGCGCTCGCCCGTGCGGAGAACAAAGCCAACTACGGAGACCCGTCGGTTGAAGAACTCGCCGCCGTCTATGTCTTCGGCATCGCCCGAAATCATGCCTTTGTCGACGGCAACAAACGCACCGCCATTGTCGCTGCCGGCGCATTTCTGATTGTGAATGGTTATGCCCTGTCGGCCAATGACGGCATGCTTTACGAATTCGTCATGGGCGTCGCCGCCGGCGAAATCGACGAGGCCGGTGCCGCGGCGTTCTTCCGCGACCATGTCGTCAAGCTCGAAGACTAACTATCGGAGAGCTTGACGATCTCCCATTCCTTGCCGTTAACCACGGCAATTTCGCCGACCTTCTTGCCGAACAGTGCCATCGCCATCGGCGACATATGGGAAATTGTCCCTTTGGCCGGGTTGGCCTCATCCTCGCCGACGATCTTCCAGTGCACCTTCTTGCCGTCGTCGCTCTCCAGTGTGACGCCCATACCGAAGCGAACCATGTCGCTGCCCGGTTCCGGCACCGAAAGCTCGGCGCTTTCACGCCGCGCCGTCCAATAGCGGAGATCACGCGACACCAGCGCGATGCGCTCGCGGTCGGCCCTCTTTTCGGCTCTGCCCAGTTCGTCGCGCAGAGCGGCCACCTCCGCATCGATCAGCGCCAGGCCGTGTTCCGTCACCAGATTGCGGTGATGGCTGATCGGCCGCTCGCCGATGCCGGCAATGGCGTTTTCGCTGTCTTCCTCGCGGGTGAAGGCCCTGCTCATCCGATGAACTTAGGCCCGGCGCGACGACTCCACAAGCCATAGCCGGCAAACCCGACCTCGGGGCCGATCCCGTCTGGCACGAATCCTGCCGCGTGAGTGTTGGACGCAAGGGATCTGTGCCGATGTTGAACAGAAGAACGCTGCTTACGCAGACCGCCGGCTTTGCCGTCATGGGGCTTTCGCTCGGCAAGGCAGCGGCAGAAAACCTGCCCGGCATCGACAAAGCCGCGATGCGCGGGGCGATCAATGCGACCGATCTCGGCGTCCGGCCCGGCGCGCTTGAGGACCAGAGCAAGGCTTTCACCAAGCTGCTGCGCGAAGCGCACGTTCGCGACATGCCGGTGTTCCTGCCGCCGGGGACCTATATCGTTTCCAACCTGTCGCTGCCCGGCCGCGTGCGCCTGTCCGGCGTGGCGGGCGCATCGCGGATCGTCTATGGCGGCAACGGCCATCTCATCATGGCGGAACAGGCCGAGCATATCGTACTCAGTGGACTGGTGTTCGACGGCAGCAAGCACTCGATGGGCGATTATACGCAAGGCCTGCTCGATCTGCGCCGCATCGCCCATCTGGTCGTCGACAATTGCCAGCTTAACGGCAGCGGCAAGAATGGTCTGGCACTCGAACACGCCTCGGGTCGTATCCAGCGCTCGGAGATATCCGGTGCGGCCGATGCCGGCATCTATTCGGTCGAGGCCGATGGCCTGGAAATATCAGGCAATAGCGTCTCCGACTGCGCCAATGGCGGCATTCTCGTGCACCGCTGGCAGGCGGCTGAAGACGGAACCATCGTCAGCGGCAACCGGATCGAACGCATCCAGGCGCGCGGCGGCGGAACCGGCCAGAACGGCAATGGCATCAATGCCTTCCGCGCCGGCAATGTCATCATCTCCGGCAATATTGTTTCGGATTGCGCGTTTTCGGCTATCCGCGCCAACAGTGCCAGCAATTTGCAGATCACCGGCAACACCTGCTCGCGCTCGGGCGAAACGGCCGTGTATTCCGAATTCTCATTCGAAGGCGCCATCATCAGCAACAACATCGTCGATAGTGCTGCGAACGGTATTTCGATCGTCAATTTCAACGAAGGCGGCCGCATGGGGGTCTGCTCCGGCAACATCGTCCGCAACCTGTCGACCAGCGGCCCCTACCCTGCCGATGCGCCCGGCTTCGGCGTCGGCATCAGCGTCGAGGCAGACACCACCGTTTCCGGCAATGTCGTTGAGAATGCGCCGCTCTACGGCATGCAGATCGGCTGGGGACCGTTCATGCGCAATGTGGTCGCCACGGGAAACGTCATCCGCAAGGCGGGGACCGGTATCGTCGTCACCGTGGTCGAAGGTGCCGGGACGGCAATCATCTCCGACAATGTCATCGACGGAGTCCAGAACGGCGCGATCGTCGGCCAGCGCTGGGCCGAGCCGGTGACCGGCGACCTCGCCGCGTCAGGCAATGCCGGCTATGCGCATTTGACCGTCGAGCGCAATCACGTCAGTTGAGGGCGGCGGTGGGCCGGAGCGCGCCGACTTTGGCGCCGATCCGGCTTTCGATAGGCGGATTTGCCTGTTCGATCAGCTTTGCCGCCAGCGGCTGGTCTGCGTGCAAAAGCTTTAACAGCACGGCCGCGAGCATGACTTCAGTTGCGCGGCCGGCGCCGTCGTCGCATTTCAGCGCGATGCCAAGGCCAAGCTCTGGAAGGGCGGCACAATGGACGCCCTCGGCGCCCCCCTTGGCAAAGATCCGGCCAGGCGCGGCCTCCATCATCGCGACGTCGGACCTGCCAGTGCCGGCGACGAAAAACGGCTCGGCCATGCAGGCGGAAAGCAGCCGCTTCGCCGCCCGGGCGCGCACCGGCTCGAAGCTGGCGCCTGTCGCCATGCGGGCAAAGCCAAGCGCAAAGCTGCGCAGCGGCACGGCATAGGTCGGAATCGAGCAACCGTCAGTGCCACGGTGATCGGCGTCATGGGCAGCACCGGTCACCGCCTGCATCGCTTCGCGCACCATCTCCTGCGAAGCATGGCCAGCCTTGACGTAACCGCGATGGGCGATGCCGCTGTGAACGCAGGTGCATAGGAAGCCTGAGTGCTTGCCGGAACAATTGTTGTGCAGCGCGTTCGGCACGCTGCCGGCGCGGGCAAGCGCCAGCGTCGCCCCATGGCTCGACGGCCAATGCGCGCCGCATTCGAGTGCCGTCTCGTCCAGGCCGGCCTTCGCCAGCATAGCCCTCGCGAGCTCGACATGTGGCGGCTCGCCGGAATGCGAGGCGCAGGCCAGTGCCAGCTCCCGGTCACCGAAGCCGTACCCATCGGCAGCGCCGCTCTCGACCAGCGGCAACGCCTGGATCGCCTTGACCGCCGAACGCGGGAACACCGGTTGTGCCGTGTCGCCGATCTCCCAGACAGGCTTGCCGTCGGCGTCGAAGACGGCAACAGCGCCGCGATGCGCGCTCTCGACGATAGCGCCGCGCAAAACTTCGACCAGAACCGGATTTGTCATGAATTCCCCGCTAGCGCATGATCTCGAAACTCGGAATCAATTTTCGAAAAGGATCATGCGCAAAATCAAAGCGATATAGCGCCCTTTTGCGCGCGCGAAGCGGCGCGCGCGCTGTAATGCGGGGCCGCTTTTATCTGATCCGGTCGAGAATGGAAACGTAGTTGGCGACCGCCGCGCCGCCCATGTTGAAGATGCCGCCGAGCTTTGCTCCCGGCACCTGGATGCCGCCCGCCTCGCCGACGAGTTGCATGGCGGTAAGCACATGCATCGATACGCCGGTGGCACCGATCGGGTGGCCCTTGGCCTTCAGCCCGCCGGACGGATTGACCGGCAGCCTTCCGCCTTTCGCCGTATCGCCATCCAAGGCCAGCTTGGCGCCCTCGCCCGGCTTGGCCAGGCCCATCGCCTCATACTCGATCAGCTCGGCGATGGTGAAACAGTCATGCGTCTCGACGAAGGACAGGTCGCCGAGCGTCACGCCGGCCTGCTTCAGCGCCTGATTCCAGGCCTGCTCGCAACCTTCGAACGCGAGGATGTCGCGCTTCGACATCGGCAGGAAATCCTGCACATGCTCATTGGCGCGGAAGGCGACGGCGCGGCGCATCTTCAGCGCCGTCGCCGTGTCGGCGAGGACAAGGGCGGCGGCGCCGTCCGAAACCAGCGAGCAGTCTGTGCGCTTCAGCGGACCGGCGACGAAGGGGTTTTTTTCGCTTTCCTGCCGGCAGAACTCGTAGCCGAAATCCTTGCGCATCTGCGCGTAGGGATTGTCGACGCCGTTCTTATGGTTCTTGGCGGCGATCATCGCCAGCGCATCCGACTGGTCGCCGTAGCGCTGGAAATAGGCTTGAGCGATCTTGCCGAAGACGCCAGCGAAGCCTGCCGGCGTGTCACCATCCTCCGGCAGATACGAGGCCTTGAGCAGGTTCTTGCCGATCTCAGGACCGGGCGTCGTCGTCATCTGCTCGGCGCCGACCACCAGCACGATACGGGCGGCATTTGCGTCGATGGCGCGGATGCCTTGCCTGACCGCCGCCGAGCCGGTGGCGCAGGCGTTCTCGACGCGGGTCGCCGGCTTGAAGCGCAGCCGGTCGTCTGCCTGGAGGACCAGGCTCGCGGTGAAATCCTGGGCGGAAAACCCGGCGTTGAAGTGGCCGAGCACGATCTCGTCGACGTCATCTGGACCGATGCCGGCATGATCGAGCGCCTCGACCGCCACCTTGGTGATCAGGCCCTCCAGCGTCTCGCCTTCGAGCTTGCCGAAGCGCGAATGCGCCCAACCGACGATGCATGCTGTCATGGCGATCCCCATCCTGCAGGCCCGGCTGCGCGATGTCGCGGCCGCTCGGCATTGTTCAAGGATGAACCGTTCCGCCGGTTTCGTAAAGGGGCCAGAACCGCACAATCGCTTGATCTTGATATCTGGTCATAACGCCTGGCATTTGCCAGCAAATCAGGCTGAATTTTTTGTTGATTGATGCGTCAATAAAAAATAAACTTACCCAACAGGCCGGAGCAAGAATGCCGAAACTCGGAATGGAGCCGTTGCGCCGCAAGGCGCTCATCGACGCAACGATCTCGGCGATCGGCGAGCGCGGTTCGCTTGATGTCACGATGTCGGAAATCGCCGGGCGCGCCGGCGTGTCCTCGGCGCTTGCCCACCATTATTTCGGCGCCAAGGACGAATTGCTGTTGGCGACGATGCGGCACATCCTGAGCGGGCTCACCGCCGATACGCGGCGCGCGCTTCGCACGGCCGGCACGGCGCGCCAGCGCGTCTCGGCAGTGGTCGCGGTCAATTTCTCCGACGTCCAGTTCCAGCCGGAAACGATCGCCGCCTGGCTCGCCTTCTATGTCGAGGCGCAGAAATCGGCAGCACTTCGCCGGCTGCTCAAGGTCTATGCACGGCGGCTGCATTCCAATCTGCTCAGCGGGCTGACCGGCATCCTGCCGAGAAGCGAGGCCGACCGGGTTGCCGAAGCGACGGCGGCGCTGATCGACGGGCTCTATATCAGGCGCGCGCTGAAGGACGGCGTGCCCGATGCCGCGACCGCGATCGCACTGGTTGAGGACTATCTCGAAATGAAGCTTAGCGGACGGCAGAAGCAGTGACATCCAAGCGACCCAACATCCTGATCGTTATGGTCGATCAGCTCAAGGGAACGCTGTTTCCAGACGGGCCGGCAGACTTCCTGCACGCGCCGCATCTGAAGGCGCTCGCCGCGCGTTCGGCGCGTTTTTGCAACAACTACACGGCCTCGCCGCTCTGCGCGCCGGGCCGCGCCGCATTCATGAGCGGCCAATTGCCGTCACGCACCGGGGTCTATGACAACGCCGCCGAATTCACCTCGTCGATCCCGACCTTTGCCCATCATCTGCGCGCCGCCGGCTATCACACCTGCCTCTCCGGCAAGATGCATTTCGTCGGGCCGGACCAGTTGCACGGCTTCGAGGAACGGCTGACTACCGACATCTATCCGGCCGATTTCGGCTGGACGCCGGACTATCGCAAGCCCGGCGAGCGGATCGACTGGTGGTATCACAATCTGGGCTCAGTGAGCGGTGCCGGAACTGCCGAAATCACCAACCAGCTGGAATATGACGACGAGGTCGCCTTCCATGCGGTGCAGAAGCTCTACGATCTTGCCCGCGTCTCCGACGACGTCGCACATCGGCCCTGGTGCTTGACGGTTTCCTTCACCCATCCGCACGATCCCTACGTCGCACGGCGGCGCTACTGGGACCTCTACGAGGATTGCCCGGCGCTCGAGCCCGAGATCGGCTTCATTCCCTACGACAGGCAGGACCCGCATTCGCAGCGGCTCTACCGCGCCAGCGACTATGATAGTTTTGACATCACCGCGGAGCAGATCCGCCGCGCGCGGCGCGGCTATTTCGCCAATATCTCCTATCTCGACGACAAGCTCGGCGAGTTGCTGTCGGTGCTCGAGCGCACGCACATGCTCGACGGCACGGTCATCCTGTTCTGCTCGGACCACGGCGACATGCTCGGCGAGCGCGGCCTGTGGTTCAAGATGTGCTTCTTCGAAGGTTCGGCGCGGGTGCCGCTGATGATCGCCGGCAAGAGCATACACACCGGGCTGATCGACACGCCGGTCTCCAACCTCGACGTGACGCCGACGCTTTGCGATCTCGCCGGCATCGACATCAGCGCGATTGCGCCGTGGACCGACGGCCAGTCGCTACTGCCGCTGCTGAACGGAAGGAAACGCTCCGCGCCGGTGCTGATGGAATATGCAGCCGAAGGCTCGAACGCGCCGATGGTGGCGATGCGCGAGGGCCGCTACAAATTCATCCATTGCGAGATCGATCCGCCGCAACTGTTTGATCTTGAATCGGATCCGCTGGAATTGACCAACCTCGCCGCCGATCCGGCCAATGCGGCTTTGGTGGCGGCTTTCACCGGCAAGGTGCGGGAGCGCTGGGACGTGGCGGCGTTCGATGCCGCGGTGCGTGCCAGCCAGGCACGCCGCTGGGTGGTCTACCCGGCGCTGCGCAACGGCACCCACTACCCTTGGGAATTCCAGCCGCTGCAGAAAGCATCGGAGCGCTACATGCGCAATCACATGAACCTCGACCTGCTCGAAGAGCAGAAGCGCTTTCCGCGAGGCAAATGATGGCAGACAGTCTCGTCCCCTCGCTCGACCATCTCAGGCAGGCCTATGCCGCCACCTCCAAGGCGACGCAGATCACGCCGCTGCTGGAATCGGCGGCACTCGCCCGCGAGACCGGCGCCGCCCGCGTCTTCGTCAAGGCCGAGTCGCTGCAATGGGCCGGATCGTTCAAGGTGCGCGGCGCCTATTGGCGGCTGAAGCGGCTATCGCCCGATGAAGCCAAAAAGGGCGTCGTCGCCTATTCCTCCGGCAATTTTGCGCAAGGGCTAGCGGCGGCTGGCCAAGCGCTTGGCATTCCCGTCACCATCGTCATGCCGATCGACGCGCCGGCCGCCAAGCGCGACGCCACATCGGGCTACGGCGCGCGCGTCGTGCTGACCGACCATGGCGAGCGCGCGCGTGAGGAGGTTGCCGCTGCCAAGGCTCGCGAGATCGCCGCGAGCAACGGCCTGGCGCTGCTGCACCCGTTCGACGATCCGGAGATCGTCGCCGGCCAGGCCGGAGCCGGACTGGAGGCACTCGACCAGCTCGCCGCCAGGCAAGTGGAGGCCGATCTCTTGTTATGCTCGGTCGGCGGTGGCGGGCTGATCGGTGGCGTTTCGCTGGCCTTCCACTATCTGTCGCCCGCCACCGAGATCATTGGCGTCGAGCCCGAAGGTTTTGACGGCATGGGCTCGTCGCTGGCGCATGGCGCCATCGAAACCATGCCGATCGGGCCGAAATCGATCTGCGACGGGCTGATGTCGCGGCGGCCTGGCGACGCGCCGTTCGCAGCGGTGAAGACCGCCGGCGTTCGCGGCGTCACCGTCGACGATGCTTCGGTGCGGCGCGCTATGCGGATCGCCTTCGAGCGGCTGAAGCTGGTGCTCGAGCCTTCGGGCGCTGCTTCACTCGCGGCGTTGCTCGGCGGCAAGGTCGACGTGACCGGCAAGACCGTTCTCGTAGTGGCAACCGGCGGCAACGTCTCGCTGGCCGATTTCATTGCGCATATGAACCATGGGCGCGCATGAACCATGCTTGAAGCGGATTTCGTCATCATCGGCTCCGGCTCGGCCGGCTCGGCCATGGCCTACCGGCTGTCGGAGGACGGCAAGCATTCGGTGATCGTCATCGAATATGGCGGCAGCGATATCGGGCCGCTGATCCAGATGCCGTCGGCGCTGTCGATCCCGCTCAACATGAGCCTCTACGACTGGGGCTTTGCCAGCGAGCCGGAGCCGCATCTCGGCGGCCGCGTGCTGGCAACGCCTCGCGGCAAGGTCATCGGCGGCTCATCCTCGATCAACGGCATGGTCTATGTGCGCGGCCATGCCCGCGACTTCGACCATTGGGCCGAACAGGGCGCGGCCGGCTGGGGCTTCGCAGACGTGCTCCCGTACTTCAAGCGAATGGAGGACAGCAATGGCGGCGAGAATGGCTGGCGCGGCCATGGCGGCCCGCTGACTGTGCAGCGCGGCTCGCGGACCAATCCACTCTACGGCGCCTTTGTCGAGGCAGGCCGTCAGGCCGGTTTCGAGCTAACCGATGATTACAATGGCGCGAAGCAGGAAGGTTTTGGGCCGATGGAGCAGACCATTCGTGGCGGTCGCCGCTGGTCGGCGGCGAGCGCCTATCTCAGGCCGGCACTCAGGCGGAAAAATGTCAGCTTGGTCAAGGGGTTCGCCCGACGGGTAATCATCGAGAATCAACGCGCCACCGGAGTCGAGATCGAAGCGCGCAAGCGGATTCAGGTGATCAGAGCGCGGCGTGAGGTGATCGTTGCCGCGTCCTCGATCAACTCGCCCAAGATCCTGATGCTGTCCGGCATCGGCCCCGGCCATCACCTCAAAGAGAACGGCATTCCGGTGATTGTCGACCGGCCCGGCGTCGGCCGCAATCTGCAGGACCACATGGAACTCTACATCCAGCAGGAATCGACAAAGCCGATCACGCTGAACTCCATCTTGAACCCGTTCTCGAAGGCATTGATCGGCGCGCAGTGGCTGTTCTTCAAGTCCGGCCTCGGCGCCACCAATCATTTCGAGGCGGCCGCCTTTGTGCGCTCGCGCGCCGGCGTCGATTATCCCGATATCCAGTATCACTTCATACCGGCAGCAGTCCGCTATGACGGCAAGGCGGCGGCGAAGGCGCATGGCTTCCAGGCGCATGTCGGGCCGATGCGGTCGAAGTCGCGCGGTTCGGTCACGCTGCGCTCGCCCGATCCCAAATCGAAGCCGGTGATCCGCTTCAACTACATGTCGCATCCGGACGACTGGACGGAGTTCCGCCACTGCATCCGGCTGACCCGTGAGATCTTCGGGCAAGCGGCCTTCGATCCTTACCGCGGCAAGGAACTGTCGCCGGGTTCGCACGTACAATCGGACGACGAGCTCGACGCCTTCATCCGCGACCACGCCGAAAGCGCCTATCACCCTTGCGGCACCTGCAAGATGGGCCGTGCCGACGATGCGATGAGCGTCGTCGATCCGGAATGCCGCGTCATCGGCGTCGAAGGGCTGCGGGTCGCCGATTCCTCGATCTTCCCGCGCGTCACCAATGGCAATCTCAACGCGCCGTCGATCATGACTGGCGAGAAGGCCGCCGACCACGTTCTCGGGCGCTCGCCGCTGGCGCCGTCCAACCAGGAACCATGGATCAATCCGCGCTGGCAGGCGTCGGACAGATAGGCCATGATCCGGCGGACGCACATTCCGCCTGCCGCGAAAGACGATTGGAGAACAGTCATGCGCGCCCAGCCAACGGCATCGCATTATGTCAACGGCCGCTATATCGACGACGAGCGCGGCGCGCCGCTGCCGGTCATCTATCCGGCGACCGGCGAGACCATTGCCATGCTGCGCTCGGCGACGCCGAACGTGCTTGAACTCGCGATCGAAGCCGCGCGTGCGGCACAGCCGGCCTGGGCACGGCTGAAGCCGGTCGAGCGCGGCCGCATACTGCGCCGTGCCGCCGACATTTTGCGCGCCCGCAATGCCGATTTGGCGCGTATCGAGACGCTCGACACCGGCAAGCCAATCCAGGAGACGCTGGTTGCGGACGCCCCTTCGGCGGCGGATTGCCTCGAATATTTCGGCGGCACGGTCGCCGCCTTTAATGGCGAGGCCGTCGATCTCGGCGGTCCCTTTGCCTATACCAGGCGCGAGGCGCTCGGCGTCTGCGTCGGCATCGGCGCGTGGAACTACCCGATCCAGATCGCCGGCTGGAAATCCGCACCCGCCCTCGCCATGGGCAATGCGATGGTGTTCAAACCGTCGGAAAACACGCCGCTTTCAGCGCTGGCGCTCGCCGAAATCTACACCGAGGCCGGGCTGCCCGACGGGCTGTTCAATGTCGTGCAAGGTTTTGGCGATGTCGGCGCCGGCCTTGTCGGCCATGAGGTCGTCGCCAAAGTCTCGGTGACCGGCTCAGTGCCGACCGGCCGCAAGGTGCTGTCGCTCGCCGGCTCGAAGATGAAGCACGCGACGATGGAGCTCGGCGGCAAGTCGCCGCTGATCGTCTTCGAAGACGCCAACCTCGAAAACGCCATCGGCGGCGCGATGCTCGGCAATTTCTATTCGACCGGTCAGATCTGCTCCAACGGCACACGGGTCTTCGTGCAGCGCAGCATCCACGACCGTTTCGTCGAAAGGCTGACCGAGCGGACCAAGAAAATCCGCATCGGCGACCCGCTCGACCAGGACACGCAGATGGGGCCGCTGGTCTCGAAGGCGCAGCACGACAAGGTCGTCTCATACATCGAGGCCGGCAAGCAGGATGGTGCGGTGCTCGCCTGCGGCGGCAATGTGCCTTCGCTGCAGGGTTTTCAGGGCGGCTTCTTCGTCGAGCCGACGGTGTTCACCGGTGTCACCGACACGATGCGCATCGCCCGCGAGGAGATTTTCGGGCCTGTCATGAGCGTGCTGAAGTTCGACAGCGAGGACGAGGTGATCGAGCGCGCCAACGACACCGAATTCGGCCTCGCTGCAGGCGTGTTCACGCGCGACCTGGCGCGCGCCCACCGTGTCATCGCCGAATTGCAGGCCGGCACCTGCTGGATCAACGCCTACAATCTGACGCCGGTCGAAATCCCGTTCGGCGGCTTCAAGCAGTCTGGCATCGGCCGCGAGAATTCGCTCGCGGCATTGGCACTCTATTCGCAGCTAAAGTCGGTCTACGTCGAGACCGGTGATGTCGCCAGCCCGTACTGATCCTTGCGGGCCGTACCGTCCAGATACTGCGTCAGCGCACAGACCAGATGGTAGAAGATGCTGGCCGGCACCTCGCTTGCCAGCGAGCGGCCACGCTCGTCGATGCGGTCGATCCACAGGCCGAGCGGTGCCGGATTGATGTGCCAGCGGAACAGCCGGCCGACACGCGCCTCGATTTCCGGCTTCAGGTCGGGACCGCCCGAGCCGTCCAGCGCGATCGCTGCCTTGATTGCTTCGGCCTGCGGCCAACTGCGCGAGACGCGGTCGAGCGGCAGCCCTTGCCGCGAGACGGCGCCGTAGGCGAGGCCTGTGGCGCGGTTCAGGCCATTGGCAATCGCCGACGCGTAGAGTTTCCTGGCGAGGCCGGTCAAGCCGCTTTGGCCGCTGCGGCCCGCGAAGTCGACCAGCAGCGAGGCCCATTCGAAATGATGGCCCGGTTCGGTCCACGTGCCTTTCTCGCCAGGGGCTGGCCGCCATTCATTGTCGAAATACTCACCCAGCGTCCAGCTTTCCGGGTCGAAGAAATGGCTGCGGAACAGATCGACGATGCGCGCGGCGCGGCGAAGATAGGCGCGCTCGCCGGTCGCCTGATGCCAGGCCAAAAACGCCTCGAGCAGATGCATGTGCGGGTTGGAGCGGCGTTCGCCCTCGCCGCTCGAGGTCTCGCGGAAGCCGGTCAGGCGTTCGTCCTCGAGATGCGCGTCGATGAACGCAAAGGTCTCCTCGCCAAGCCGCAATGCATCCGGATTGCCGCACATATGGGCATGCGCCAGCGCCAGAAGCACGCAGGAATGGTCATAGGCATCCTCGGCGGCATCGGCGACGGTGCCGTCGACGTTGAGCGTGCGCACCCAGCCGCCATTATCGGTGCGGCCGTTCCTGGCCATGAATTCGAGGCCGTGGCTAATCAGCCGATCGGCCGGGCCGTTCCAGCCGCGCGCCTTGGCGACGGCGAAGGCATAGATCTGCCTGGCCTGCGTGCGCATGCGCTTGGGTTTCATCAGCGGGGTGGCGTCGAAACCGAGCGCCTCATGGAACCCGCCATGGCGCTCATCGACGCCGATCGTCGACCACAGCGGCACCGTCTCCTCGAACAGCCAATGGTGTACGCGGCGTTGCCAGGCGCCGCTTTCGATGACGCGATCGTCGGCGGGCGTGAACCTGGTCTCCAGGCGGCCGCTCTTTTCGAGCTGCTCGACGATCTTCTTGACGTTCTGGCTGTGGCTGACCGGCGCGACGAAAGTGGCGTCGGCGGTCGAGACGATGGCGACGTCCTTCAGGCCAATGGCCGACAGCAGGCGGCCGTCGCTGCGGATATAGGAGTTCTCGCAATCGATGGCGACGACGTCGCCGACAATGACGTTGCCCTGCTTGTCGGACGGCCCGACATCGAGCAGCGATTGCCAGGAACCGAGATCGTTCCAGCGAAAGCCGGCCGGCACCATGGCGATGCCGCTGGCGCGCTCCATGATCGCATAGTCGATCGATGTCGAAGGGATGGCGGCATAGAGCTCCAGAGGCATGTAGAGGCCGGAAAGATCCGATGTCGCAGCCTGGTAGGCAGCCTCTGTGGCGCTCCAGATGTCTGGCTGGAAAGCCATGAACGCGTCGCGCATGGCACTGGCGCGAAACAGGAAGATGCCGGTGTTCCAGTAGAAATTGCCGGCCTCAAGATAGCTCTGCGCGGTGGCGAGATCGGGTTTTTCGACGAAACGCGAGACATCGCAGATGCCATCGCGCTCGCCGGCCACCTCGATGTAGCCATACCCGGTCTCCGGTTGGGTGGGCTTGATGCCGAACACCACCAGCCTGCCTTCGCGCGCCGCCGCCGTGCCGGCCTCGACGCTCCGCCAGAATTGCTGCGCGGTCGCGATCTCATGGTCGGACGGCACCACCAGCACCAGGCTGTCGCCGAATTCGGACAAAGTGCGCAGGCTTGCCAAAGCGACGGCCGCGGCAGTGTTGCGTCCGGTCGGCTCGAACAGCGGGCCGCCGCCGGAAAGCTCGTGGCCGGCAATGTCGGCATGAACGCGGTCGGCGTGCCTTTCCGAGGCAATCAGGAAAACCGGCGTTTCGCCTTCCGGCCGCGCAGTCAGCCGGCGTAGCGTCTTGGCCAGCATCGAGCCGTCGCCGGAGAAATCATGGAACTGCTTGGGATTGTCCTCGCGCGACAGCGGCCACAGCCGCGAGCCGATGCCGCCGCTCATCACAAAACTGACGATCCGTTCGGTCATGAAAATAAGTCCCGCTCAAAAGGTCTGATTGTAGGCGCCGACTTCCGGGCTGCGGCGCAGCACCGCGTCGACGGCTTCGAACATCTGGCGACGCCGCTCGGACGATACCGGGCTTTCGACCACCACCACAAGCTCCGGCTTGTTCGATGATGCCCGCACCAGCCCCCAAGTACCATCCTCCGCCACGACCCTGACGCCGTTGACGGTGATCAGCTCGGCGATCTTCTGGCCGGCGAAGACTGCGCCCTCGTCCTTCATCTTGCGAACATCGCCTACGACCCGCTCGACGACGCCGTATTTGAGCTCGTCGGCGCAGTGTGGCGACATGGTCGGCGTGCCGAACGTCAGCGGCAGATCGCGGTAGAGGTCGGCCATGCTGCTTTGCGGGCTGCGATCCAGCATCTGGCATATAGCAATGGCCGTGACCAGGCCATCGTCATAACCGCGGCCAATCGGCGGATTGAAGAAGAAGTGGCCCGATTTCTCAAAACCGGCGACAGCGCCGAGTTCGGCGACGCGCCGTTTGATGTAGGAATGACCGGTTTTCCAATAGTCGGTGACCGCGCCATTTTCCCGCAACACCTTGTCGGTCATGAACAATCCGGTCGACTTGACGTCGACGACGAAAGTCGAGCCGGGATAGAGGTGTGAGATGTCGCGCGCAAGCATGACGCCGACCTTGTCGGCGAAGATCTCGTTGCCTTCATTGTCGACCACGCCGCAGCGGTCGCCGTCGCCGTCGAAGCCGAGCCCAACATCGGCGCCAGTTTCCAGCACCTTGTCGCGAATGGCGTGCAGCATCTTCATGTCTTCGGGGTTGGGATTGTAATTCGGAAACGTATGATCGAGCGCGACGTCGAGCGGAATCACCTCGCAGCCGATCCTTTTCAGTGCCTCGGGAGCGAAAGCCCCGGCGGTGCCGTTGCCGCAGGCGGCCACCACCTTGAGCTTCCTCGAGATACGCTTTCCCGCTGTCAGATCGTCGAGGTAGGTTTTGCGGAAATCCGCAACGAAGTCATAGGAGCCGCCACCGACAACGTCGAAATCGCCTGAGAGCACGATCGCCTTCAGCGCGCTCATCTCCTCCGTACCAAAAGTCAGCGGGCGCGCCGCGCCCATCTTGACGCCGGTCCAGCCATTCTCGTTATGCGAGGCGGTGACCATGGCGACGGACGGCGTGTCGAGCGCGAATTGGGCGAAATAGGCCATCGGCGACAAGGCCAGCCCGACATCCTTGACCCGCGCGCCGGCGGCCATCAGCCCGGAAACCAGCGCCAGCTTGATGGCAAGCGAATAAGAGCGGAAATCGTGACCGGTGACGATGTCGGGTCCGGCACCCAGACGGCGGATCAGCGTGCCGAGCCCCATGCCGAGCGCCTGGACGCCGATCAGATTGAGCTCCGGCGGCTCGTTCGAACCGGGATGGCCAAACCACCAGCGCGCATCATATTCGCGAAACCCGGATGGCTTGATCAACGCCGAGGTTTCGAACTCAAAAGTGTTTGGTTTGACATCGCTAACGATCTTCATCGACAAGGCTGCAACTCCAGGCGGCTGAATCAGATGCTTCGAGGCAAGTGGACGGTTACCTAGAAGCCCCTTTAAGCCGTGTTTGTGCGACAGGAAACTGAAACCTGTATGACGTAGCGGCTAAAGCGAAAGAAATGCGACGGAAGCGCTGCCATTGGCGCTTGCAGTAACCAAATGCGGCGGCTATAAGCCCGCGGTCTGGTCACGGAGTGTAGCGCAGCCTGGTAGCGCACATCGTTCGGGACGATGGGGTCGCAGGTTCAAATCCTGCCACTCCGACCAGAAAAAACAGCGGCTTAGCTGTTCTTGTTCCCGAAACAACCACCTTCCGCCGCAGTTCTGACCAATCGCGCTATGCGCTCAGGCGAAATCGCGTCACATCGATGGCCGCGGCCATCAGTGTCTGCGTATAGGTTGCCTGCGGATTGCTGAAGATCGCCTCGGACGGCCCCTCCTCGACGATCTTGCCCTGCTTCATGACGATGATGTAGTCGGCCATGGCGCGCACGACCGCGAGATCGTGGCTGATGAACAGATAGGACAGTTCGTGGTCGGCCTGCAGCTTGCGCAGCAATTCGACGATCTGCTTCTGCACGGAGCGGTCCAGCGCCGAGGTCGGCTCGTCCAGCACCACCACTTTCGGCTTCAGTATCATGGCGCGCGCAATGGCGATGCGCTGCCGCTGACCACCGGAGAATTCGTGCGGATAGCGGTTGCGCGTGTTCGGGTCGAGCCCGACTTCGAGCAAGGCATCGACGGCGCGGAGATCGCGCTGCCTGCCCGACAGATTGGGCTCGTGGACCAGGAGCCCTTCGGTGATGATCTGGCCGACGGTCATGCGCGGCGACAGCGAGCCGAACGGGTCCTGGAAGACCAGCTGCAATTCGCGCCGCAGCGGCCGCATCGCCTGGCGGTCGGCGTGGGAGATGTCGCGGTCGCCAAGCCGGATGATGCCGTCGCTGGGCAGGAGCCGCAGCAAGGCGCGGCCGAGCGTCGACTTTCCCGAACCGGATTCGCCGACGATGCCGATGGTCTGGTTGCGCTTCAGCCGGATCGAAATGCTATCGACAGCGCGCAATATCAGCGGTTCTCCACCAAGAAAGCCGCCGCCGATCTTGAAGGTCACTTCGACGTTCCTGCCTTCGAGCAGGACGGGGGCATTCGGAGGCGGCGGGGCCTTGGTGCCGGTCGGCTCGGCGGCAAGCAACATCTTGGTGTAGGCGTGCTGCGGGTTGACGAAGATTGCTTCCGCCTCGCCCTCCTCGACGACCTCGCCATAGCGCATCACATAGACCCGGTCGGCAAAGCGCCTGACGATTCCGAGATCGTGGGTGATGAAGACGATCGCCATGCCGAGCTTGCGCTGCAGTTCGGCGAGCAGCATGAGGATCTGCGCCTGGATGGTCACGTCGAGCGCCGTCGTCGGCTCGTCGGCGATCAATATGTCGGGGTCATTGGCCAGCGCCATGGCAATCATGACGCGCTGGCGCTGACCGCCCGACATCTCGTGCGGATAGGATTTCATCCGCCGCTCCGGATCTGGAATATGGACCAGCCGCAGCAGCTTGAGCGCCTCTTCGCGCGCCTCGGCGGCGCCAAGCCCGCGATGCTTGCGGATCGGTTCGATCAACTGGCTACCGATCGAATAGAGCGGGTCGAGCGAAGTCATCGGCTCCTGGAAGATCATGCTGATCTTGCGGCCGCGGATCTTGTTGAGCTCGGGCTTGCTCAGGGTCAAAAGATTGCGGCCGCGGTAGTCGACGCTCCCGGTGGCTTCGCCGTTCGAGGCCAGCAGGCTCATCGCCGCCATCATCGTCTGGCTCTTGCCGGAGCCGGATTCGCCGACGACGGCTACCGTCTCGCCTGATTTAACATGGATATTGATGCCCTTCACCGCCTCCACCACGCCGTCGAGCGTGCGGAAGCGGACGCGAAGATCCTTGACGCTGAGAATGGTTTCGGAAGCAGCCATCTCAACGATCCCTCGGGTCGAGCGCGTCGCGCAGCCCATCGCCGACGAAATTCAGCGCGAACAATGTCGAGACGAGAAAGAAGGCCGGGAACAAAAGCAGCCAGTTGGCCGAGCCGATATTCTGGGCGCCGACCGAAATCAGCACGCCCCAGCTGGTCATCGGCTCCTGGACGCCGAGCCCGAGGAACGACAAAAAACTCTCCAGGATGATGACCTGCGGCACCAGCAGCGTCATGTAGATCACCACCGGCCCGAGCAAATTGGGGATCACATGGCGCAGCAGAATGCCGCGCTGCCCGACGCCCATCGCCTCCGCCGCCTGGACATATTCCTGCCGGCGGATCGATAGCGCCTGTCCGCGCACGATGCGCGCCATGTCGAGCCACAGCACGGCGCCGACGGCCAGGAACATCAGCACGAAGTTCCTGCCGAAGAACACCACCAGCATGATGACGAAGAAGATGAACGGCAAAGAATAAAGCACGTCGACGATACGCATCATCACCTCGTCGACCCTGCCGCCGGCAAAGCCGGCGGTGGCGCCATAGAGCACGCCGATCACCACCGCCACAATGCCGGCAAGCAGGCCGATGGCCAGCGATATGCGCCCGGCCATCAGCGTTCGCGACAGGAGATCGCGGCCGGTATTGTCGGTGCCGAACAGGAAATATTGCTGCTTGATCGATGCACTCATCACCATTTCGAGACCGTCCGGCGATTTGCTCTCGATCTTTGTGTCATCGAAGGTATCGGAACGATCAAGGTAGCGAATGTTGCGGTCGTCGATCGGCTTGGACGATCTGACGGTAACGAACACACGGCTGCCCTCCTGCCGCCACTCCTTGATGTCGACGCGCATACGCCTGATCGCCTCGTCGAGAGCGCCTTCGATCATGTCGGCCTTTGGATAGGCGGAGAAGCTCGGCGGCGTGCGGACATAGTCGCCATAGATGGTGGTGTATTGGTGCGGCACGAAAGAGGGTCCAAACACGCTGATGACGGCGATGAAGGCAACATAATAGAGGCTGAACATGGCCGCGCGGTTGGCCTTGAGGCGCGCCCACGCATCCCCCCACAGGGATCGGCCGACGACCGGTGCTGCAACTGCGATATCAGTCATAGCGCACCCTCGGATCAACGACACCATAGAGGACGTCGACGATCAGGTTGAAGACAATGGTGAAGAGCGCGATGACCACCACCGTCCCCATCACCAGTGTGTAGTCGCGATTGAGTGCGGCAACGACAAAATGGCGGCCGATGCCCGGGATAGAGAAGATGGTCTCGACGATGATCGAGCCGGTGAGAAGGGCTGCGGCCGCCGGACCGGTGAAGGAGACGATCGGCAGGATGGCGCCGCGCAGCGCATGCTTGACGACGACCGACCAGTTCGACAACCCAAGCGCGCGGGCGGTGCGGATGTGATGCGAGTGCAGCGATTCGATCATCGAGCCGCGCATCAATCGAGCGACGATGGCGATCTGCGGCAGAGCGAGCGTCAGCACCGGGCCGACCTTATTGATGACGGCTCCATCGCCCCAGCCGCCGATCGGCAGCAGCTTCCAGGTCAATCCGAATACAAGCTGGATCACCGGAGCGATGACGAAGGTCGGAATGGTGCTGCCGGCGGTCGCCAACGCGATCACCGAATAGTCGGCAAGCTTGTTCTGGTTGAGCGCGGCAACAGTGCCGAGCACGCTGCCGAGAAGCAGCGCCAGAACGAGCGCCGAAGCGCCGAGTTGGATCGAGATAGGCAGGCCTTCCCTGAACAACTCGCCGACGGTGAAATCCGGCATGTTGTAGCTGGGGCCGAAATTGCCGCGCAGAAGATTGCCTAAATAATGGAGGTACTGCAGCCAGAGCGGGTCGTTGAGCCCGAACTGGGCTTCGAGATTGGCCCTGATCTCGGGGCTCAGGCCCCGCTCCTGGTTGAACGGGCCGCCCGGCGCGACGCGTATCAGGAAGAACGCTATGGTCACGATGACGAACAGCGTCGGGATGGCGGTCAGCAGCCGCCGAAATACGTAACGCAGCATCGGTGCCCCGCTTGATCCAGAGCAGCGCGCGTCCAACTGGACGATTGCGCTCTAGCCTTCAAATCTTCGCACCGACATTGTCGAAAATCGAATCCGGTTCCCGGGCCGATGCGATGGCAAACCAGCGCCGCCGCGCATCGAGTTGCGCGGCGGCCTGGCTAAGGGATCAGTCCTTGCTGATGAAGCGGGACGGATGGATGTCCATCACATTGTCGTCGAAGCCGTGCAGCTTCGAGGAAACGATGTCGTGGTAGCTGTAGTAGAGAAGCGGGATGTTACCGACATCGTCGACGAGGATGCGCTCGGCCTTGGCGAGTTCCTTCATGCGCTCTTCGGGCTTGCCGCCGGCGGCGGCGGCCTTGTCCATGGCCTCTTCGTATTTCGGGCTGACGTAGCTCGAATAGTTGTTGCCGCTGGCCTTGCGGGTGATGCCAAGGAAGGTTTCCGGATCCTTGTAGTCGGCGATCCACGCGGCACGCGCCACATCATAGTCGCCCTTCTGCTCAAGGAAGGAGTAGTGGGTCTTGGTATCGGTGTTGAGCAGCGTGACCTCGACGCCAAGCGGCTTCAGCTGTTCCTGGATGGCGACAGCGGTGTTCTTGTGGTTTTCCGAGGTGTTGTAGCGGATCTGCATCTTCAACGGATGCTCGGGCGTATAGCCGAGCTTCTCCAGGATTTTCTTGGCTTCATCCTCGCGGTCGATCTGCGGCATGTCAGCGTATTTGGCCAGTGCCGGCGTGTAGCCCTCGATGCCCGGAGGCACCATCGAATAGCCGGGCAGCATCGAATTCTGCCAGACTTTTTCGGCGAGAAAGTCGCGATCGATCGCCATCGAGATGGCGTTGCGCAGTTCGACATTGTCCCACGGCGCCTTGTCGGTCTTGATCGCATAATAGTAGGTGCCGAGATATGGCCCGACACGGACCTGGTCGCCGAATTTGGACTTGAGATCGGCGAGCTGTTCCGTCGGCAGGTCACCGTAACTGTCGAATTCGCCGGCCTCGAAGCGCTTCATCGCAGACGAGCGATCCTCGGTCGGGATGTAGTTGACCACGTCTAACTTGACGCTGGCGGCGTCCCAGAATTTCGGATTCTTCACCAGCTTGAGATGGTCGTTGGGAATCCACTCCGCCGCTGTAAAGGCCCCGTTGGAGACCAGCTTGCCTGCCTTGATCCAGTCGGCGCCAAGCTTTTCGATGGACGCCTTGTTAACCGGAAAGGTCGCCTGATGGGTCAGCATCTCCAGGAAGTAAGGCGTTGGCGCCTCGAGGGTGACTTCGAGGGTATTTGCGTCAATCGCCTTGACGCCCATATCCTCCGGCTTGCCCTTCTTGGTGTTGACTTCCTCGGCACCCTTCACCGGATAGAGCATGGAAGCGTATTCGGCAGCGGTGGCCGGATCTTCCAGCCGACGGAACGAATAAACGAAGTCGTCCGCCGTCACCGGGCTGCCATCCGACCAGAGGCCGTCCTTGCGCAGCTTGAAGGTGTAGACAGTGCCGTCGTCGGACACCGTCCAGCTTTCGGCTGCGCCCGGAATGAGGTTCGTCTTCTGGTCATGCATGACGAGGCCCTGGAACAGGTCGCGTATGATATCGGCTTCGTAGACCGTCGAGGTCTTGTGCGGATCGAGCGTCTCCGCTTCGGCGGCGGCTCCGCGGTTGTAGACGGTTTCGGCGAAAGCCGGCGTGTAGAACGTACCGGCGGCCAAGACCATGGTCGTGGCGAGTACCGTCGCCTTCAGCACACGTTTCAGCATGGAGTTCTCCCTAATGACGTCGCCCTTCGGCTACGTCTCTAAGTGTTGACGCCCCGAAACCGATTGGCTGGTTCCTTTCGAGCGCGCAGCCGGTTCCCTTTCCGGCAGCTGGTGGCCAAACAGTAACGTGGAGATTTTTTATTTCAACAGACTCTCGGGGTCACCCAAAGTAAGGGGGCCGGGGCAGCCGCTTTGCGAACCGCCAATCAATGATCGAAACCATGAGTTTGGCTGGGTTTCCTGGCCAGAACGCCGATAATCTGGCTGATCATTTCAGTTTACCGGAATGTATTAATTGGTTCTTAGGCAACCAAGGGTTACAAATCCCGATGGGTTCGGCACATCGACCTTTATGGTCCAACGGGCAAGGGCAATGAACAAGATAGACAGTAATACTGTCACATTAAAGCGTAAAATATTGCGCCCAATAAGGGCAAATCTACGCAAAATTGGAGAAGAATCCGGAACTTCCGCGGTCGAATTCGCCCTGCTTTCCCCGATCTTTATCCTGCTCGTACTCGGAATGGTTGCATATGGTATCTATTTTGGTGCAAGCAACTCGTTGCAGCAAATCGCCGCCGATGCCGCCCGTACTGCAATTGCCGGATTGAACCAAACCGAGCGCCAGGCGCTAGTGGCAGGTTTCGTCAAAAACAACGCCAGTGGATACCCGTTCGTCGATTCCGGCAAGCTGACCTATCAGGCGACGGACAGTACGGCCGACGGAAATCAGTTCGTCGTGTCGATTCAATATGATGCCAGCAACCTGCCGATCTGGAACTTGTTGCCCAGCCTTGCGATGCCCCAAACCACGATCTCACGCAGGTCGACCATCAGGATTGGAGGCATTTGAAATGTCGCAGTTCTTGCTGAGCAGCATCGGCCGGATCGGGCGCGCGATGCTAGGCGACGAGAAGGCGAACTTTGCCGTCATGACGGCGCTGATAGCACCGTTCGCGCTGGGGCTGGCGGCCTTCGCTGTCGACGAAGGTTCGATCTACACGGAGCGCAGGGAAGCCCAGGCGATGACCGATCTGGCGGCGATCACCGCGGCGTCGAACATCAACAATATGGAAGCCGCGGCGGTAACCACGCTCAGTGACAACCGAATGCCCGGCATCATTGTTCAAAAGCCGGGTGAGACAATCGTTCCCACGGTTGGGAAAACCGTCGTGTCCGTCACCGGCGGCCGATACTCAGCGGCGTCCTCGGTCGGGGTCGACAAGCGCGCGGTAAAATGCCTTACAACGCCGTTCGCGTCACTCTACACAAAATCCCCGCCCGGTATTTCGCCAGTTCGCTCATCCCTACTCCGGTTGTCGGCACCGAAGCCATTGCCAGCATGACGCCGCAAGCGATGTTCTCGGTCGGATCCAGGCTTCTCAGCGTCAACGGCGGCATCCTCAACGCGCTTCTCAGTAAGCTGCTGGGCGGAAACATCTCGCTCAGCGTCATGGACTACAACGCGCTGATTTCGGCCGACGTCAACGTGCTTTCGTTCGTCGATGCCCTTGCGGTGCAGTTGCAACTGACCGGCGTCAGCTATTCCGAAGTGCTGGCCTCGAAAGCGACGGTAGGCCAGATCGCGACCGCCATGGCCAATGCTTCGGGGACGGGCAGCGCCAGCAAACTTGTCCTACAGACAATCGCGTCGAGGGCTACCAACACGGCCAAGATACCGCTCAATCATCTTGTCGACCTTGGTTCGATCGGCAAGCTCGGCCTCGGACAAAAGTCTCCAGGCTTTTCCGTCGACGCAAGCGCGATGGGCATGCTGGGTGCCGCCGCCTCGCTGGCCAATGGCTCAAACCAGGTCCAGGTCGATCTCGGCGCCACTATTCCGGGACTTACCTCCACCACGCTCGCCGTCGCCATCGGTGAACCGATGCAATATTCACCCTGGCTGGCCGTCGGGGAAAAAGGCACCGTGGTGCGCACTGCGCAGACACGAATCAAGCTGGTCACCACAGTCGGCATCGGCAATTCCAATCTCGGCGGCGGCATCAGTCTGCTGTCCGTCAACCTGCCTCTGCATGTCGAAGTCGCCTATGCGGAAGCCAAACTAACCGACATCAGCTGCCCGACGGGCCGGCCGGATAGCATCAAGGTCTCGATCGCCGCGCAGCCTGGCGTGGCCTCGCTGCACCTTGCCGCCAGCGACGCCGACAACAACCCATCGGCCTTCGCCGATTTCAGCAATCCGCAATCGTTCTCCGATGCCACGATTGCACAGGTAAGCGTGAAGCTCCTGCTGCTCACCCTCAATCTGCTCGATGTGAAGGGTTCTTCAGCACTTGCGATCACCAACAACGATCCGACCACATTGACGTTCGACAGCACCGATATCGCCAACAAGACGATAAAGACGGTTTCGACGAAGAACCTGACGCAATCGCTCACCACGTCACTGGTCAGCGGGCTGTCGCTCTCGGTCAATGCGCTGGGCCTCGGGCTGGACGTGACGGCTCTGCTCGGAACGGTGAAGCCGGCGGTGGTAACGGTTCTGAACGGCGTGACGGCGCCTGTCGACGCACTGGTTTATAACGTTCTTGCAGCGCTTGGCGTGCATGTCGGCGAGGCCGATGTCCGGGTTGTCGGCGCGACTTGCGGGCGCTCCGTACTCGTTCAATGAGATCAAATAGAGATCAGCCGATCCGGCCGAGAAAGCAGCCGAGCGGCGGCAGGGATAGAGCTCCTTCCTGCAAGACGCCGGTAGTACTGCCAAGATCTATCGGCTCTATCACATCCAGATCCGGCGGCGATTGCCAGCCGGCCGGCTCATCGGCAAAATTGAAGACGCAGAGCAGCTTTTCGTCACCGCCTTCGCGAATGAAGGCAAGGACGTCGCCCTCAGCATCGAGAAACCGGATCGAGCCTCGAACCAGCGCCGGATGCTGCTTGCGCAAGGCCAGCATCGCCCGGTAGCTCGCCAGGACGGAGGTTTGCTCGCCGTCCTGGACATCGACCGCGCGGGCGCGATGGTTTGCCGGGACCGGAAGCCACGGCTTGCCGGTTGAAAAGCCGGCATTATCGGCGCCAGCCTCCCAGACCATCGGCGTGCGGCACCCATCCCGCCCCTTGATCTCCGGCCAGAAGCGGATGCCGAAAGGATCGCGCAAATCCTCGAACGCCAGCTCGGCCTCCTCCAGCCCGAGCTCCTCGCCCTGATAGAGGCAGATCGACCCGCGCAGGCAAGAAAGCAGCACGATTGAGAATTTCGCCACCCTGTCCGGATCGCCGCCCGGCCTTGTCCAGCGGCTGACATGGCGCACGACATCGTGGTTGGAGAATGCCCAGCAAACCCAGCCGTCGAACACCGTACTCTCGAAGGCCTCGACACAACCGCGCACATGCGCCGCGGAGAATTGCGGGCCAAGCAGGTCGAACGTGTAGGACATTTGGAGCTTGTCGCCGCCGCCCGTGTAGGCGGCAAGCGTCTGCAACGAACGGCTTTCGTCACCAATCTCGCCGACCGCGGCGCGGCCTTCGTACTCGTCAAGCAACGCCCGGAAGCGCCTGAGAAAAGCAAGGTTTTCCGGCTGCGTCTTGTCGAACAGATGCTCCTGGTAAAAATAGGGGCTGGTTGCCGTATTGGTGCCGGCGACGCTTTCCGCCAAAGGCGGGTTGCTGCGGAGCCAGCGGTCGTGGACGTAATAGTTGACCGTATCCAGCCGGAAACCGTCGACGCCACGCTCGAGCCAGAACCGCACCGTTTCCAGCAAGGCGTCCTGCACCTGCGGATTGTGGAAATTCAGGTCCGGCTGCGAGGCGAGGAAATTATGCAGGTAATATTGCCTGCGCGTTGCGTCCCATTCCCAGGCGGGGCCGCCGAAAAGCGACAGCCAGTTGTTGGGCGCGGTGCCGTCGGGCTTCGCATCGGCCCAGACGTACCAGTCGGCCTTGGCGTTATCGCGGCTCGTTCGGCTTTCGACGAACCATTCGTGCCGATCCGACGAATGTGACAAGACCTGGTCGATGATCACTTTCAGGCCGAGCCGGTGCGCCTCTGCAATCAGCGCGTCGAAATCCTCTGATGTGCCGAACATCGGATCGACGGCGCAGTAATCCGATACGTCGTAGCCCATGTCGGCCATTGGCGACTTGAAGAAAGGCGACAGCCAAACGGCGTCGACACCGAGCGATGCGACATGGGCCAGCCTCGAGGTGATGCCGAGGAGATCGCCGCTACCGTCGCCTGTCGTGTCCTGGAAGGAGCGCGGGTAGATCTGGTAGATGACGCAGCCGCGCCACCATTGGGCATTGTCAGCCATCATGGCTCTCCCCTGCGCCCGCCTGCGCGGCCCTGCTTTCGATCATGAATATGACCGTTCGCCCCAAAACCGGCCGTGAGATATCGCCACTATCCGTTTCGATGGCTGGGCACCAATGAAAACCCGCCCGTTCCGGCAGCGTGAACATGCAGGCCCGACGGTCACCATTGATGATCACGGCAAGGCGACCGTCCTCATCGCCGAGAACCATGACCAGCCGATGCCGCCTAGGATCGTGCCAGGCTGCTTCGTCGAGCGGCACGCCGGTTTCGCTCAGCCAGACGACGTCAGCTATTTCCGAGCCGGCCGCAGGCTCGCCGGTGAGAAAGCTTGCGTCCAAAAGCGCCGGCGCGGCACGACGCATCTTGGCGAGCAGAGCCGTGTACCGCTCCAGCGCCCGGTCGCGCCCGGCCCAGTCGAGCCAGGTGATGTCATTGTCCTGCGCGTAGGCGTTGTTGTTGCCGCGCTGCGTGCGGCCGAATTCGTCGCCGGCCGTCAGCATGATCGTGCCGCGCGAGGCAAAGAGCGTCGCCAGCAGTGCGCGTTGGTCATCGAAACGGGCCGTAACGATTGACTGGTCGTCGGTCTGGCCCTCGACGCCATTGTTCCAGGACAGGTTGTCGTCGTGGCCGTCGCGGTTCTGTTCGCCATTGGCCTCGTTGTGCTTGTGTTCATAGGCAACGATGTCGGCCAGTGTCATCCCGTCATGTGCGGCGATGAAATTGATGCTGCGGACCGTTGCCTGGCCTGGTTTGGCAAAGACATCGGACGACCCCGCAAGCCGCGTCGCCAGCGCACCGATCATGCCGCCGTCGCCGCGCCAGAAGCGGCGGATATCATCACGGTATTTGTCGTTCCATTCGAGGAAGGGCGGCGGAAAATTGCCGAGCTGATAGCCATCCGGTCCGATGTCCCAGGGCTCAGCGACCAGCACCCGGTCGGCAAGAACTGGGTCGTTGCGAATGGCGTTCAGCAGCGGCGCATCGGCGTCGAAAACGCCGTCGACGCGGCCAAGGATCGGCGCCAGGTCAAAGCGGAACCCGTCGACACCGGCGTGCTGGACAAAGTGGCGAAGCGTGTCGAGGACCATTTCCCGGACGACCGGATGATCGCAGGCAACCATATTGCCGGTTCCGGTGTCATTGACCAGCCTGCCGTCGGCCTCGTGCCGGTAGTAGGCGCGGTTGTCGAGCCCGCGCAGCGACAATGTCGGGCCGAGCCGGTCGCTTTCGCCGGTGTGGTTGAACACCAGGTCGAGAATGGTACCGATGCCGGCCTCGCGCAGCGCGGCGACCGTTTCGCGCAGCTCAGCCAGACCGCCGGGCGCCAGTCGCGGATCCAGCGCCATGAAGGTCACGGGATTGTAGCCCCAGGCGTTGCCCAGCCCGAGCGGCGGCAAATGCCGTTCGTCGATCGATGCAGTCACCGGCATCAACTCCACGGCTGCAACGCCGAGTTTTTGCAGATGCTCGACAACAAGAGGATGAGCGAGGGCTGCAATGGTGCCGCGTTGCTTCTCGGGAATGTCGGGATGCAGCTTTGTGAAGGCGCGCACCTGCACCTCGTAGATGAGGCCGCCGGGCCGAAACAGCGGCGGCAAGGCGGGCAAGGGTTCCGGCAAGGCGCCGGCAATGGCCTTCGGCATCAGCGACGCCGTGTCGCCCCCCTCGCCCTGGCGTGCGGCGAGCCGGCCGTCATAGGCATAGGGTCTGTCGATCTCGACGGCATAGGGATCGGCCAGCAGCTTGTCGGGATCGAACCAGAGCCCCTGTTCCGGCGCGTAGTCGCCATCGGCGCGGAACCCGTATCGGGTGCCGGCGGCGAGACCGGCAACAAAAAGCGTATGCACGCCGTCGCCCTCGGGCTGCAGTTCAAGCCGGTCGATCTCGCGCCTTCCTCGCTCGTCGAAAATCGAGACCCAGATGCGCCGAGCCGACGAGGACCATACGGCGAAGCGAATGCCTTCTTTGGTGATGGTTGCGCCGAGTTGGCTCACGCGCGCTCACAGCAGCAGGTCGTAGACAGTTTGAGGCGTTGCCAGGTTAGCTCCCCCTTCTCCCCTTGTGGGAGAAGGGGGAGCCGAAGGCGACGGATGAGGGGTGCTCCAGCTTGGCGCGGACGGCATTTCTTCCAACACCCCTCATCCGTCTCGGCGCTTCGCGCCGATCCACCGCCCGGGGGCGAGCCACGGGTCTCGCCCCGTCCTTCGGACCCTACAAGGGGAGAAGGAAAGGCGCGCCGCTCCAAGCTCACGTAATCACGCTCGGCTTGGCGCGGCCGGTATGGCTGCGAATCCCGGCAATGTCGTCGGCCGCCGCAATCAGATCGGCAAGCGCCTCCTGGGTGTCGAGATCGTGGCGGCTCTTGTCTGGCTCGTAGCGCTCGACATAAAGGCGCAGCGTCGCGCCCGAGGTGCCGGTGCCGGACAGGCGGAAGACGACGCGCGAGCCGCCTTCGAACAATACTCTTATGCCCTGGTTCTTGCTGACCGAGCCGTCGACCGGATCGTGATAGGCGAAATCGTCGGCGCTGGCGATTGTCATGCCGCGCACGCTGGTGCCCGGCAGCGAGCCAAGTTTGCCGCGCAGTTCGTCGACAAGCGCGTTGGCGCGATCGGTCTCGACCTCCTCGTAATCGTGGCGCGAATAGTAGTTGCGCCCATAGGCCGCCCAATGCTCGGTGACGATCTGCCTGGCGCTTTCGCCGCGCGCGGCAAGGATGTTGAGCCACAAAAGCACGGCCCACAGGCCGTCCTTTTCGCGGACATGATTGGAGCCGGTCCCCGCACTCTCCTCGCCGCAGATCGTCGCCATGCCGGCATCGAGCAGATTGCCGAAAAACTTCCAGCCGGTTGGCGTTTCATAGATGCCGATGCCGAGCTTTTCGGCGACCCGGTCGGCAGCACCGCTGGTCGGCATCGAACGGGCGATGCCTTTCAGCCCGGCCTTGTAACCCGGAGCCAGATGGGCATTGGCGGCGAGCATCGCCACCGAATCCGACGGGGTGATGAAAATGCCCTTGCCGATGATCAGGTTGCGGTCGCCGTCGCCGTCGGAGGCCGCGCCAAAGTCGGGCGCATCCGGCCCCATCATCTCGTCGTAGAGGTGTTTTGCATGCACCAGATTGGGATCGGGATGGTGGCCGCCGAAATCCGGCAGCGGGATAAAATTACGAGCGGTGCCGTTCGGCGCGCCTAGCCGGTTTTCGAGGATCTCCTTGGCATAGGGGCCGGTCACCGCATGCATGGCGTCGAAGCGCATGCGGAAGCCTGATTTGAACAACGCCCGCAAGGCATTGAAATCGAACAGGCTTTCCATCAGTTCGGCATAGTCGGCGACCGGATCGATGATCTCGACGGTCATGTCTCCTGCCTCGACCGTGCCGATCGTGTCGATGTCGACCGGTCGGATATCGGCGATCTTGAAGCTCGAAATCACCTTGGTTTTTTCGAAGATCGCGTCGGTCAGCTTTTCCGGCGCCGGGCCGCCATTGCCGGCATTGTACTTGATGCCGAAATCCTCATGCGGGCCACCCGGATTGTGGCTGGCGGACAGGATGATGCCGCCGAAGGTCTTGTATTTGCGGATGACATGCGAAGCGGCCGGCGTGGATAAGATACCGCCCTGCCCGACCATCACCTTGCCGAAGCCGTTTGCCGCGGCCATGGCGATGGCCTTCTGGATGACCTCGCGGTTATAAAAGCGGCCGTCGCCGCCGATCACCAGGGTCTTGCCTTCGAACCCGTCCAGCGCGTCGAAGATCGACTGGATGAAGTTCTCGGCATAGTGCTCCTGCTGGAACACCGGGACCTTTTTACGCAGCCCGGAGGTGCCGGGCTTCTGGTCGGGATAGGGTTTGGTGGCGACAGTGCGGATCATCAGTCAGGCAGCCCTTTTCGAAAGCAACAAGCGATAGAGTTGGACATATTTTTCGGCGCTTTTGTCCCACGACACGTCGGCCTTCATGCCTTGCCGCTGCATCGACGCCCACACCGCGGGATTGGCATGCGCTTCGACAAGGCGGCGGATGGCGTGCAGCAGGGCGCCAGCAATGGGGGGCGCAAACTGGAAGCCGGTCGCCACGCCGGCAGAGATGGCGGCTTCGTTGGCATCGATAACCGTGTCGGCGAGGCCGCCGGTACGCGCGACGACCGGCACGCAGCCATAGCGCAGGCCGTAAAGCTGCGTCAGCCCGCAAGGTTCGAAGCGCGACGGGATAATGATGGCGTCGCAGCCGCCCTGCATGGTGTGGGAGAGCCCCTCGTCATAGCCGACGACGACGCCAATGCGACCACGATGGCGGGCTGCGGCGGCAAGCAACGCGCCTTCGAGCCCGGCGTCGCCAGACCCAAGGATTGCCAGCCGTGCACCTGCCGCGACGATACCGTCGACGGCGGCCGCCAATATGTCCATGCCCTTTTGCCAGGTCAGCCGGCTGACAACGCAGACGATCGGGCTGTCATCGCGATCGAGGCTGAAACGGTCCTCGACCGCGGCCTTGTTGGGCATTCGCGCCTTAAGCGTCTTTGCCGTGTAGTTGGAGACCAGATGCGTGTCGGTTTCCGGGTTCCAGATCTCGGTATCGATGCCGTTGACGATGCCATGGAGATCGACGGAGCGCATGTTGATCAGGCCGTCGAGGCCCATGCCGAATTCGGGCAAGCGGATTTCCTGCGCATAGGTCGGGCTGACCGTGGTGATCGCCCAGGCGGCCTGCAGGCCGGCCTTGAGGAAGCCGACGCCGCCATAATATTCGACGCCGTCGAGCGCCATCGCCGCCGCCGGCAGGCCAAGCTCGCCAAAGATGCCGGCGCCGAACTGGCCCTGGAAGGCGAGGTTATGGACGGTGATCATCGACGGCGTGCCGACCGCCTTGCCGTAGCGCATATAGGCGAGTGTCATTGCCGACTGCCAGTCATGGGCATGGACGATATCGGGCAGGTAGCCGGAGATGGCGCCGGCAGCAATATCACCGCCGACCTGGCTCAAGGCCGCGAACCGCCGCCAATTGTCCGGCCAGTCGGCGCCGGCCGCGTTGCCGTACGGGCCGCCGGGACGGTCGAAAAGATGCGGCGCGTCGAGCACAAACAGGTCGAGCCCGGCGATCTGGACGGCATGCACCGAAGCCTTCCCACCCTGCAGCAATGGATATTGCTGAACCGCCTTCTTTTTCCTGAAGGCGCCCATCACCTGAGGATAGCCGGGGACGAGCGTGCGCATGTTGACGCCGTTGCCGGCCAATGCCACGGGCAAGGCGCCAGTCACGTCGGCGAGCCCTCCGGTTTTGACCAGCGGAAAGATCTCGGGCGCCACCGACAGAACCTGCATGCACTACGATCCCAGCCTGTTGACCATGTCCTGCGTGACCAGGCAGATGCCTTTTTCCGAAACGCGGAAACGCTTGGCGTCGAGGACAGGATCCTCGCCGACCACCAGCCCCTCCGGGATCCTGACGCCGTGATCGATGACCACGCGCTTCAGCCTGGCGTTGCGGCCGACATGGACGTCGGGCAGCATGACGACCTCCTCCAGCGTCGAATAGGAATTGATGCGCGCCCCGGTGAAGATCAGGCTTCGCTTCAGCGAAGCGCCCGAAACGATGCAATCGCCCGACACGAGAGACGACACGGCCGACCCGCGGCGGCCATCTTCGTCATGCACGAACTTTGCCGGCGGCTTCAACTCGGCGTAGGTCCAGATCGGCCAGTCGCGGTCGTAGAGGTCGAGTTCCGGCGTGATGTCGGTCAGGTCGATATTGGCTTCCCAATAGGCGTCGACCGTGCCGACGTCGCGCCAATAGGCTTCGTTCTCGGCGGTCGAGCGCACGCATGATTTGGCGAAGCGATGCGCGATCGCCTTTCCGTGTTCGACGATGTAGGGGATGATGTCCTTGCCGAAGTCGCGGCTGGAGCCGGGCTCCGCCGCATCGCGACGCAATTGCTCCATCAGGAACTTGGTCTTGAACACATAGATGCCCATCGAGGCCAGCGCAAAATCCGGCTTGTCGGGAATGCCCGGCGGATCGGCGGGCTTTTCGATGAAGGAGATGATGGTGTCCTTGGTGTCGACATGCATGACGCCGAAGCCGGTGGCTTCCACGCGCGGCACTTCGAGGCAGCCGACGGTGACATCGGCGCCGGCCTCTACATGCTGGCGCAGCATCAATTCGTAATCCATCTTGTAGACGTGGTCGCCGGCCAGGATGACCATGTATTCCGGCCCATAGGCCTCGATGATGTCGATGTTCTGGTACACGGCGTCGGCGGTGCCCTCATACCACTGTGTTTCCGACACACGCTGGCTGGCCGGCAAGATGTCGAAACTCTCGTTGCGCTCGGGCCGCAGGAAGTTCCAGCCGCGCTGCAGGTGGCGGATCAGCGAATGCGCCTTGTACTGGGTGGCGACGCCGAGGCGGCGGATACCGGAATTGAGCGCATTGGACAGCGCGAAATCGATGATGCGGGTCTTGCCGCCGAAATAGACCGCCGGCTTGGCGCGGCGGTCGGTCAGTTCCTTGAGCCGGCTGCCACGGCCGCCGGCCAGCACATAAGCCATGGCGTCGCGTGCCAGCGGCTGTGTTCGTTTTGTTTCAGCCATTCCTATCCTCCCAGGTTAGATGCTCCAGACATAGCTCAGTCCGGGACGAATTCGAGCATGATCGTCGACAGCGGCGGCAAAAGCATCGTCGCCGAAATGCCTCCTCCTTCCGCCCGAGCCTCGACGAGGCCGCTGTTGCCCTTGCCGGAACCGCCATAGTCCGTGGCGTCGGTGTTGATGATCTCGCGCCATTTTCCGGTCTGCGGCAACGGCACGCGGTAATTGTCGCGCGGCACCGGCGTGAAGTTGGAAATGACGGCGACCGGGTTGCCGCCCGGCGCGCTGCGCAGCCAAGCGAACACCGAATTCGCGCTGTCATCGACGATCAGCCAGGAAAAGCCCTCCGGCTCGCAGTCGCGGGCATGCAGCGCCGGGCGCGAGCGGTAGAGATAGTTGAGATCGCGCACCGTCTGCCAGACACCACGGTGGAGCCGGAAATCGAGCAGGTTCCAGTCGAGCGCGCGCGCCTCGCTCCACTCGCGGCGTTGCGCGAACTCCTGGCCCATGAACAACAGCTTCTTGCCGGGATAGCCCCACATGAAGGCGTAATAGGCGCGCAGCGTCGCGAATTTCTGCCAGTCGTCGCCGGCCATCTTGTTAAGCAGCGTTCCCTTGCCGTGCACCACCTCGTCATGGGACAGCGGCAGCACGAAGTTCTCGCTGAAGGCGTAGACCAGGCCGAAGGTGATGTCGTTGTGGTGATGCTTGCGGAAGATCGGCTCCTTGGAGAAATACTCCAGAGTGTCGTGCATGAAGCCCATGTTCCACTTGAAACCGAAGCCCAGTCCGCCCTCGTGCACCGGCTGCGAGACTTTCGGCCACGAGGTCGATTCCTCGGCGATGGTCATCACACCCGGATGGTGGCCGTAGACCTCCTTGTTCATCCGTTGCAGGAAGCTGACCGCTTCCAGGTTCTCGCGCCCGCCCCTCTCGTTGGGAATCCATTCACCAGCCTTGCGCGAATAATCGAGATAAAGCATCGAGGCGACCGCATCGACGCGCAGACCGTCGACGTGATATTTCTCTGCCCAGAACAGCGCATTGTTGACAAGGAACGAGACCACCTCGCGACGACCAAAATTGTAGATCGCGGTGTTCCAGTCGGGATGGAAGCCCTTGCGCGGATCGGCATGTTCGTAGAGTGCGGTGCCGTCGAACTTTGCCAGACCGTGTTCGTCAACCGGGAAATGCGCCGGCACCCAGTCGAGGATGACGCCGATGCCGGCGCGGTGGGCACCGTCGACGAAGCGGGCAAAACCGTCCGGATCGCCAAAGCGGGCGCTCGGCGCATAGAGACCGGTCGTCTGGTAGCCCCAGGACGGGTCATAGGGGTGTTCGGAGATCGGCATGAATTCGATATGGGTGAAACCCGTCTCGACCACATAGGGGATCAGCCGGTCGGCGAGCTCGTCCCATGACAGGAAGCTGCCGTCGTCGTGAAGCCGCCATGAGCCGGCATGGACCTCGTAGATCGATACGGCTTCGCGCCTGTGGTCGGCATTGCGCCAGTAGTTCCGGTGCGCCTCGTCGCCCCATTCATGCACCGGCGGCAGCGCCGTCACCGAGGCGGTAGCCGGGCGCAGTTCGGATTTGAAGGCGAACGGATCTGCCTTGAGCGGCAATCTCACGCCATCCGGCCCGATGATCTCGTATTTATAAGGGCGGCCGGCGCCGATGTCGGGAATGAACAGCTCCCAGATACCGGTATCGCGGCGGTCGCGCATGGTGTGCCTGCGGCCGTCCCACTCGTTGAAGTCGCCGACCACCGAGACACGCCTTGCATTGGGCGCCCACACCGCAAAATGTACGCCCGATGCACCCTCATGGTCGATGAGATGAGCGCCGAGCTTGTCGAACAGCCTGAGATGCGATCCTTCGGCGATGTAATAATCGTCCAGCGGGCCGAGCACGGGGCCGAAGGAATATGGATCGGTCAGCCACCAGTCGCCGCCGGCGTTCCTGGCGTGATAGCGCAGCGGCTGGCGTTTGCGCAGCGACAGTTTGCCCTCGAAGAAGCCGCGATCGTCGCGTCTCGACAGCTCGCCGGCCTTCTTGCCGGTCAGCGTATAGGCGGTGACGGACTCGGCATGAGGGACGAAGCAGCGGCCGACAAAGCCCTTCCCCGCCTCATGCACGCCAAGCACGGAGAACGGGTCGCCATGCGTGCCGGCGACAATCGCCGCGACATCGCCGGCTGGCGCCAGTCCGTCCGGCCCGCTTGTCGCAACGGTCGCGCGCGGCTTGCTCATCAGGCAGTGTCCCTCCTCGGGCACCAAGTGCGTGTTTCTAGTGAAGTTTTGAATTCGACAGTCGCAGGCCGCCTGACCTTCCAAGGGATGCGAAGGTCAAATCACTCCACTAGGGCCACATTGTTCCTGGTCTCATGCAATCACATCAGGCGGGCACGTGCCAGATGTCTTTCGCATATTGGCGGATCGTGCGGTCGGACGAGAACCAGCCGACGCGGGCGACATTGCGGATGGCTCTGGCGTACCAGTCCGGGCTGTTGCGCCAGACGGCATCGACGTCGCGCTGGGTGGCGGCGTAGGCATCGAAATCCGCAGCGACCATGAACCAGTCGCTCTGGTAAAGGCCGTTGATCAGGTCGCGATAACGGTCCGGATCGTCAGGCGAAAAGACCCCGGACGAAACCGCGGCAAGCGCCTGCGCCAATTCAGGCGATCCCTCGATTACGGCGCGCGGATCGTAACCATTGTTGCGCCGCTCGGCGACCTCATCGGTGGTCAGGCCGAAGATGAAGATGTTGTCGTCGCCGACGCATTCCTTGATCTCGACATTGGCGCCGTCGAGCGTGCCGATGGTCAGCGCGCCGTTCAGCGCGAACTTCATGTTGCCGGTGCCGGACGCTTCCATGCCGGCGGTCGATATCTGCTCCGAAAGATCGGCGGCCGGCATCATGATCTCGGCTAGGCTGACATTGTAGTTCGGCACGAACACCACTTTCAGCAAGCCGCGCACCGCCGGGTCGCGGTTGATGACCCGGGCGACGTCGTTGGCAAGTTTGATGATCAGCTTGGCGTTGTGATAGCTGGGCGCCGCCTTGCCGCCGAAGAACTTGACGCGGGGCATCCAGTCGCGCTCCGGATGCGAGCGGATCTGGTCGTAAAGCGCGACCGCTTCGAGAATGTTCAAGAGCTGGCGCTTGTATTCGTGGATGCGCTTGACCTGGATGTCGAACAGCGCCGAGGGGTCCACCTTGATGCCGAGCCGGTCGGCAACGAGATTGGCAAGCCTCGTCTTGTTCGCCCGTTTGACAGCGGCGAACTTGTCGCGGAAGGCAGCGTCCTCGGCGAAAGGATCGAGCAGCTTTATCTCGTCGATGTCGTCGAGGAAGCCGTCGCCGATCGCCTCTCGGGTGAGTGCCGTGAGGCCGGGATTGCACTGTATCAGCCAGCGCCGCGGTGTGATCCCGTTGGTCTTGTTGTTGATGCGATCCGGGTAGAGCCTGTGGAGGTCGGCAAACACCGTCTCCTTCATCAATTCCGTATGCAGTGCCGAGACGCCGTTGATCGAGTGCGAGCCGACAAAGGCCAGATTGCCCATACGCACGCGGCGATCGCCATTTTCCTGGATCAGCGAGATGCGGCTGATCTGCTCGTCCGAGAACTGGTCGGAGACGCGCGCCTCGAGCAGCACCTCGGCGTTGATGGCGTAGACGATCTGCATGTGGCGCGGCAACAGCCGCTCGAATAGCGGCACGGGCCAGCTTTCCAGCGCTTCGGGCAGCAGCGTGTGGTTGGTGTAGCCGAAGGTGCGCTTGGTGATGCTCCACGCCTGGTCGAAATCCATGCCGTGGACATCCATCAACAGGCGCATCAGCTCGGGGACGGCGATGGCCGGATGGGTGTCGTTGAGATGGATCGCCGCCTTGTCGGGCAGCGATTGCAGGTCGCCATACTGGCTGAGATGACGCTGAAGGATGTCCTGCAGCGAGGCGGTGGAGAAGAAATACTCCTGCCTGAGCCGCAACTCCTGGCCTGCCTTGTGGGAATCGGCCGGGTAAAGGACGCGCGACAGCGCATCGGCCTTGTTGCTCTCGGCGAGCGCGCCGATGTGATCGCCGGCGTTGAACTTGTCGAGCAGGATCGGATCGACCGGCATGCCGGACCACAGACGCAGCGTGTTGACGCGGTTGGCCCGCCAGCCAACCACCGGGGTATCGTAAGCAACGGCCAGAACATGTTCGGTCGGCTTCCAGACATGGCGCTCGAGCCTGCCATCCTTCGAGGTGATCGATTCCACCGAGCCGCCGAAGCCGACCTCGAAGGAGCGTTCGCGGCGTTCGAACTCCCAAGGATTGCCGTGATCGAGCCATGTCTCGGGCAGTTCGACTTGCCAGCCGTCATGGATCTCCTGCCGAAACATGCCGTTGGCGTAGCGAATGCCATAGCCATGCGCGGGGATATCGACGGTAGCCATGCTTTCCATGAAGCAGGCGGCGAGCCGGCCAAGGCCGCCATTGCCAAGGGCAGCGTCCGGTTCGAGCGCAGCAATGATGTCGAGGTCGACGCCAAGTGACGACAGCGCCTCGCGCATATTGTCCATCAGGCCGAGATTGGAGAAGGCATCGCGCATCAAGCGGCCGATGAGGAATTCCAGTGACAGGTAATAGACGCGCTTTTCCTGCTGGGCGTAGGCCTCTTGGGTCGCCTGCATCCAATGATCGACGATGCGGTCGCGCACAACCTTGATCGAGGCGGTGAGCCAATCGTACTGGGTTGCAACGTTGGTGCCCTTGCCGACCCTGTATTTGAGGGCCTGCAAGACTTCGTCGGCGAGCGTCTTGGGATCCGGGTTTTCGAGGGTGGGCAGAGGAGCTTCGGTTGTCATCGCGCGCGTCATGCTGCCTCTCGTGACGTTGCCAGGATCATGCGGCTTTCACCATCTCCGCCAATGCTAATGCATCCCACCGGATGTTCAATGGATTCAGGCGACCGCAAGCCGGGTTGCCCTGCGGCAATTTGGCATTGAAACACCGCGCCCTCAGCGGCGGGCCTCAAGTTCTTGTTCAGGCCGCCAGCGCCGCCTCCGGCGGCACCTTGGCGCCGGTCATGAAGGCGACCGCGTCGGACATCGTATACTGCTTCGGATCGATGACGCACAGGCGACGGCCGAGCCGATGAATGTGAATGCGGTCCGCCACCTCGAAGACATGCGGCATATTGTGTGAAATCAGCACGATCGGCAGGCCTCGGCGTTTGACGTCGAGTATCAGTTCGAGCACGCGGCGGCTCTCCTTGACGCCGAGCGCGGCCGTCGGCTCATCCATGATGACCATCTTCGAGCCGAAGGCCGCGGCGCGCGCCACCGCCACGCCCTGGCGTTGACCGCCGGAGAGAGTTTCCACCGCCTGGCTGATGTTCTGGATGGTCATCAGGCCAAGTTCGGTCAGCTTGTCGCGGGCGCGCTTTTCCATCGCCGGACGGTCGAGCATGCGCAGCCAGCTGCCAAGAAAGCCCGGCTTGCGGATCTCGCGGCCGAGAAACATGTTGTCGGCGATGGACAGCGCCGGCGACAGCGCCAGGTTCTGGTAGACGGTCTCGATGCCGGCTTCGCGGGCCTCCATCGGCGATTTGAATGCAATAGGCTTGCCTTCAAGCCGGATCTCGCCTTCGTCGGGCACGACCGCGCCGGAAATCGCCTTGATAAGCGACGACTTGCCGGCGCCGTTGTCGCCGATGACAGCAAGGATTTCGCCCGGATAGAGATCGAAATCGGCATTGTCGAGGGCGGTGACGCGACCGTAGCGTTTGACCAGGCTGCGGGCGGTAAGGATCGGTTCCTGAGTCTGGTTCATGCCGAGATCTTCCTGATCCACTGGTCGATACCAACAGCGATGATGATAAGGGCGCCGACAGACAATTGCGTCCATTGGGGATCTGTCCCCCAAAGCCTGAGGCCGAGCGCGAACACCCCGACGATCAGCGCACCGAAGATGGTCCCGAGGATGGAACCTCGGCCGCCGAACAGTGATGTGCCGCCAATCACCACGGCGGTAATCGAATTGATGTTCTCGAACTGCCCGGCCTGCGGCGAGACCGATCCGATGCGTCCGATCAAGGCCCAGCCGGCGATGGCACAAATGATGCCGGTCAGGGTATAGACCGTGACCAGCATCCGGCTGACGCGCACCCCCGACAGTTCCGCGGCTTCCGGGTCGTCGCCGACTGCGTAGACATGCCGGCCCCATGCGGTGTGATTGAGCACGTACCAGGCAATTGCCCCCATGATCAGCACCAACAGCACGCCATAGGTGAAGACTGCGCCGCCGATCCTGAACGAGCCGCCGAAAAACTGCAGCAGCGGTGCCGTCGCCTCGAGATCCTGGCTGCGGATGGTCTCGTTGCCGGAATAGATGAAGTTGATGGCAGCGTAGATCGACCAGGTGCCGAGCGTCACGATGAAGGGCGGCAGTTTCACCCAGGCGATGAGAATGCCGTTGATCAAGCCGCAAATCGCGCCGACAAGCAGCCCGATGGCAACGGCGACCGGCGCTGGAACACCGTAATGCATGGCAAACTGGCCCATAACAACCGAGCTCAGCACCATGATGGCGCCGACTGACAGGTCGATGCCGGCGGTGAGCACCACCAGTGTCTGCGCGATGCCGACCATGCCGGTTATCGCCACCTGCTGGAGGATCAGGGTGAGGGTGAAGGGAGAAAAGAAGCGTCCGCCGACGACGACTGCGAACAGAACCACCGAGATGAGCAGGATGATCAGCGGCACCATGGCCGGGCTTTTATGCAAGCGGTGCTGGATGCTCTCCAACGTCGAGCGGGAATGCGTCTCGAATGATGCGACGCTGGCGTCGCTAGCGGCCAGGACCGTCTCGAATTCCTGCGGTCCCTTGCTCCTGGTTGTTTCGACGCTCAAGTCGGCCTCCCCGCCTGTGATGTGGAGCGGCCGAAACCGCTCCACATTCCCTATTGTTCTTTTGAAGTTGAGCCGATCAGGGGATCAAATCAACCCCAGCACTTGCTGAGGCCTTGCTTCGTGTCGATGGATTCGATGCCGGCGGCAGGCTTGTCGGTGATCAGCGTGACGCCGGTGTTGTAGAAGTTCAGACCGGGCGACGGCTCAGGCTTCTTGCCGGTGTCGGCAAAGGTCTTGATCGCCTCGATGCCGAGCGAGGCCATGAGCAATGGGTATTGCTGTGAAGTGGCGCCGATCACGCCCTCGGCAACGTTCTTGACACCGGGGCAGCCGCCATCGACCGAGACAATCAGGACGTCCTTCTCCTTGCCGACGGCTTTCAGCGCCTGGTAGGCGCCCGCGGCCGCAGGTTCGTTGATGGTGTAGACGACGTTGATATCCGGATCCTTCTGCAGGCAATTCTCCATGGCAGTATGCCCGCCATCCTCATTGCCGCTCGACAGATCGTGACAGACGTTGCGTGCGTCGGTTTCGTCGCCGATCTTCTTGGGATCGCCGAGGTCGATGCCGAAGCCCTTCATGAAGCCTTGATCACGCTGGACGTCGACGGAGGGCTGGCTGGCGATCAGATCCATGTAGGCAATGTGCGCATCCTTGGCCTTGTCGCCCAAGGTAGCCTTTGCCCAGGAGCCGATAAGCTCGCCGGCCTTGAAATTGTCGGTCGCAAACGTCGCATCCGCGGCATCGGCAGGCTCGAGCTGCGTGTCGAGAGCGATCACCAGCACCCCTGCATCGCGCGCCTTCTTCACCGCCGGCACGATGGCCGCAGTGTCGGTGGCGGTGATCAAAATGCCCTTGGCGCCGTCGGCGATGCAGGATTCGATCGCCGCAACCTGGCCCTCATTGTCACCTTCCGCCTTGCCGGCATAGGCTTTCAGATCGACACCGATTTCCTTGGCTTTCGCGGCGGCACCTTCCTTCATCTTCACGAAGAAGGGATTGGTGTCGGTCTTGGTGATCAAGCAGGCGCCGACCCCGGCGGCCGATGCCGTCGACGCAAACGCCATCAGGCTCAGTCCGGCCGCGGCAAACACGGTGGATTTCAACAGTTTTGACGTGGTCACGATTTTCCTCCCATTGAACCATTTAGGATGCCGGCCAACCGGCATCTGCAGCGCGTCCGACGAAATCTCCCAGTGTCGACGCCGATCTCAAGAGACACCAGTCCGCCAGCACTGTCAATAATTAAATCACTCTTATTTATTATTGACAACGCAGGATTGTTCACTCACTCTAGACCAAAAGCCTTGAGGGGAAACGACGGGAGGAACAGGGGTGGAGACCGGCATTACAAGGCACGGCTCGCCCGATGCGGCCGAAAGCCGCCTGCACCGCGGCACCAATCAAAGCGGCATGCGGGACCACAATGAGCGGCTGGTGCTGTCGCTGGTGCGCCAGCACGGCAGCCTGGCCAAATCCGACATCGCACGCATGACTGGCCTCTCGGCGCAGACAGTATCAGTCATCATGCGCGAGCTGGAGGAGGACGACCTGCTCGTTCGCCAGGCGCCGTTGCGCGGCAAGATTGGCCAGCCCTCGATACCCATGGCGCTCAATCCCGACGGCGCCTATTTCATCGGCCTGAAGATCGGCCGGCGCAGCGCCGAGCTCGTGCTGATCGATTTCCTCGGCAATGTGCGCTCGATGCTGCAGCATTCGTACCGCTATCCGGCGCCGCGCGAGACGGTGGAATTCGTTACGAGCGGCATGAAGAAGATGCGCGGCGAGCTCACTCCTGCGCAGGACAAGCGCATCGCCGGACTTGGCATCGCCATGCCGTTCGAATTGTGGAACTGGGCCGATACCGCCGGCGCGCCGCGTGAAATCATGGACGAATGGCGCCATCGCGACATCCGCGCCGACATCCAGGCACAATGCGAATTTCCGGTCTACCTGCAAAACGATGCCACCTCGGCCTGCGGCGCCGAGCTCGTGTTCGGCCAGGCGGCGGGTGCGGCACGCGATTTCGTCTATTTCTATATCGGCGCCTTTGCCGGCGGCGGCATCGTGCTGAACGGCCGGCTGTTTGGCGGCCCAACCGGCAATGCCGGCGCGCTGGGCTCGATGCCGGTGCCTGGGCCGGACGGCAAGCCGACGCAGTTGATCGACGTGGCGTCGATCGCCATGCTGGAAAAGGCGCTCAACGCGCGCGGCGTCGAAGCCTCGCATCTGTGGACATCACCGGGGGACTGGGGCGAGATCGGCGCCGAGCTTGACGAGTGGATCGCCAGCGCCTCGCACGCGCTCGCCTATGCCATCGTTGCGGCGTCGTCCGTCATCGATTTCGAAGCCGCGGTGATCGACGGATGGATGCCGCTCGCCGTGCGCAGGCGGCTTGTCGATGCCGTCATCCAGGCCATCGGCAGGATCGACGGCGAAGGCCTGAGGCTGCCGGCCGTCCGCGAGGGAACAGTCGGCATCCATGCGCGGGCGCTGGGTGGCGCCAGCCTGCCGCTGTCTGAGCGCTTCCTCATCGGCTCGACCACGATTTCCCGGAGCTTCTGAGCATGCTGATCGGTATCCCGGCGCTGCTCGGCCCGGAGCTTCTGGCGATGTTGCGCGCCATGGGCCATGGCGACGAGATCGCGCTGGTCGACGGCAACTACCCGGCCGAACAGCAGGCACAGCGGCTGATCCGCGCCGACGGTCATCATCTCGTCCCGGTGCTGGATGCCGTATTGAGCGTGTTGCCTGTCGACGACGCCGTGCCGCAGGCGCTGTTTCGCGCCTCGGCTAAAGGCGATCCCCTGCTCGCCGATCCGGTTCATCATGAGATTGAAGCGATCTGCGCCAGGCATGCGCCGGGCCGCAAGGTGGTTGCGCTTGCCGGCGCCGACTTCTATGCACGGGTCAAGGCCGCGCACGCGATCGTCGCGACGAGCGAGCCGCGGCTTTACGCCAACATCATCATTCGCAAGGGCGTGATCTATCCGCCGGAAAGCAAGACTTCATGATCCTCTGCTGCGGCGAAGCCCTGATCGACATGCTGCCGCGCACCACGACGGAGGGCGAAGCGGCCTTTGCCCCCTATGTCGGCGGTGCCGTCTTCAACTCGGCCATTGCGCTCGGCCGACTCGGCGCGCCGGCCGGCTTCTTCTCCGGCCTGTCGTCGGATCTGTTCGGCGGGCAGTTCAGGGAGGCGCTGGGGGCCAGCAAGGTCAGTTCCACCTATGCGCACACCTCACCGCGGCCGACCACGCTCGCCTTCGTGCGGCTCACCAACGGCCAGGCGACCTATACATTCTATGACGAGAACACCGCCGGGCGCATGCTGACCATCGAGGACCTGCCGGAGCTCGGCAGCGAGATCGAGGCCATGCTGTTCGGCGCCATCAGCCTGATCTCGGAACCGGCCGGATCGGCCTATGAGGAGTTCATGCGACGTGAGCATGAGCGCCGCGTGATGATGCTCGACCCCAACATCCGGCCAAACTTCATTCCCGACAAGGCCAGGCATCTCAGGCGCATCCGCAACATGATGGCGATGGCCGACATCGTGAAACTGTCGGACGAGGATTTGAACTGGTTCGACGAAGCCGGCTCGCATGAGGACGTCGTCCGCAACTGGCTGGACCGCGGCCCGAAGCTGATCGTCGTCACCCACGGCAGCGAGGGCGCGGTTGGTTACAGCAGCCAGCACCGGGTCACGGTCGTGCCGGACAAGGTCGAGGTGGTCGATACGGTCGGCGCCGGCGACACGTTCAATGCCGGCATCCTTGCCTCCTTGCACGAGCAGGGCCTGCTGTCGAAGACGGCAATCGCCGGCCTGCCGAAAGAAGCCATCCATAAGGCGCTGACGCTCGGCGCCAAGGCCGCGGCGGTGACGGTCTCGCGGGCCGGCGCCAATCCGCCATGGCGGCATGAACTCGCCTGACCGGCTGGCAACCGCCTCACGGACTGCCTGCCGGCGATCACTTTATGTTTCGCCTAACCTGGCGGGCGGGATGCGCAGCCCATATCAAGCATGCCGAAGCCCGGATTTTCCCGCGTTTAAGAGGGCAGATCGGAAACAGAGGTAACAGGCTGCGACACTTGAGCAATTCAGGGCTTTGCCCTGCGGCTTTCTCGGCCGTGCCAAGTCTGCTACCAGCGGCCGGTTATCTGGCTAAAACCGTTTGAGGCCGACATGCAGTTCATCGATCTTGGCGCACAGCGCGAACGCATCCGCGACAGGCTGAAGGCGGCAATCGACCGCGTCGTCGACGAAGGTCGTTATATTCTTGGACCGCAGGTCACCGAATTCGAAAACAAGCTCGCCGCCTATATCGGCACCAAGCACGTGGTCGCTTGCGCCAACGGCACCGACGCGCTGCTGTTGCCGCTGTTTGCCGCCGGCATCGGCCCGGGCGACGCGGTATTCGTGCCGAGCTTCACCTTCGCCGCCACGGCCGAAGTGGTGGCGCTGACCAAGGCCGAGCCGGTGTTCGTCGATGTCGATGCTGACAGCTACAATATCGACATCGCCAGCCTCGAGGCGGCAATCGCCATGATCAAGGCGGAGGGGCGGCTGAGGCCGAAGGCAATCATTCCCGTCGACCTGTTCGGCCTCGCCGCCGATTACGAAGCAATCATGGCCATCGCCAATCGCGAAGGCCTGATGGTCATCGAGGATGCGGCGCAGGCGACCGGCGGCTCGGCTGACGGCAAGATGTGCGGCTCGTTCGGCACCGTCGGCTCGACCAGCTTCTATCCGGCAAAACCGCTCGGCTGCTACGGCGACGGCGGTGCGATGTTCACCAATGACGATGCGCTGGCCGAACAGCTGCGCTCGTTCGCCTTTCACGGCAAGGGCGAAACGCAATACGACAATGTCCGCGTCGGCATCAATTCACGGCTCGATACACTGCAGGCGGCGATCCTAATCGAGAAGCTGGCCATCCTCGAGGACGAGATGGTGGCGCGGCAAGCGGTCGCCAATCGCTATGCCGAAGGTCTCGGCGATATAGTCAAGACGGCGCGCAATCTGGGCGGCGGCCGCTCGGCCTGGGCGCAATACGCCATCGAAACGCCGAAGCGCGACGGGCTCAAGGCACATCTCGGTGAAAAGGGCATTCCGTCGGTCATCTACTATGTGAAACCGCTGCACAGCCAGATTGCCTATCACGATTATCCGCGCACGCCGACCGGCCTTGCCGTTTCGGAAGAGCTGCCGAAGCGCATCCTGTGCCTGCCGATGCATCCCTATCTGAGCGAGGCCGACCAGGACCGGATCATCGAAACGATCCGTAACTATATCGGCTCGAATTCGGCGCACGTGGCGGCGGCATAATTCGAAAGTTGCGGAACATGGTCGCGGATTACATCGACGAGTTCATCATGTTCTGCGCCGGGTTGTGGATGGCTGGCATCGGCTTCGGATTTCTCGCGGACCCGTTCCAAGCTCGCCCCGGCCAGCAAGCATGGTGGACCAACTTTGGAACCCATTTTAAATGGATGGGGCCGCTGTTGATCCTCATCGCGATAGTGCTCGCGTTCGCGGCACCTTCCTAGATGCGCTCGCGCCAGCAACAGGCTCGCCATTGACGGCATCGCTGATCAACAACGGACCGTTCACCTCAAACTGGGCCGTCGGTACCGATTTCGGGATGCTTTGCTCTGCGCCGAAGCATAGTCTGCACCTGTCTTCCCTCTAGGCTGGCTATTTCATGAAGAAGATTGGTTTCCTCTCGTTCGGGCACTGGACGCCCTCGCCGCAATCGCAGACGCGGACGGCATCCGATGCGCTTTTGCAGTCCGTCGAGCTGGCCGTCGCCGCCGAGGAGCTGGGTGCGGACGGCGCGTATTTCCGCGTGCATCACTTCGCCCGCCAGCTCGCCTCGCCCTTCCCGCTGCTCGCAGCGGTTGGGGCGAAGACCAGCCGAATCGAGATCGGCACGGCGGTGATCGACATGCGTTACGAGAACCCGCTCTACATGGCCGAGGACGCCGGCGCCGCCGATCTGATCGCCGGAGGGCGTCTGCAGCTAGGCATCAGCCGCGGCTCGCCGGAGCAGGTGATCGACGGATGGCGGTACTTCGGCTACGCCCCGCAAGAGGGCGAGAGCGATGCCGACATGGCTCGCAGACACACTGGAGTGCTGCTCGAAGTGTTGCTGGGCAAAGGCTTTGCCCAGCCCAACCCGCGGCCGATGTTTCCCAACCCGCCTGGCCTGCTTCGCGTTGAGCCACACTCGGAGGGCCTGCGCGAGCGCATCTGGTGGGGCGCCGCCACAAACGCCACCGCAGAATGGGCGGCGAAACTTGGAATGAACCTGCAGAGTTCCACGCTCAAATTCGATGAAGGCGGAAAGCCGTTTCACATCCAGCAAGCCGAACAGATCAGGGCTTTTCGCGAAGCCTGGAAGGCGGCCGGCCACACGCGCGAGCCACGGGTGTCGGTGAGCCGCAGCATTTTTGCGCTGGTCGACGATCGCGACCGCGCCTATTTCGGCGGCAACCAGGGTGGAGATCAGTTCGGCTATATCGAGGCAGACAGGCTTGCCGTGTTCGGCCGCTCCTATGCCGCCGAGCCGGACGTCCTGATCGAGCAGCTAAAGGGCGACGAAGCCATCGCTGAGGCCGATACGCTGCTGCTCACGGTCCCCAACCAGCTCGGTGTCGACTACAATGTCCATGCCATCGAGGCGATCCTGACCCATGTCGCTCCGGGCTTGGGCTGGCGCTGACGACTTTGTTGGGAAGCCACGGCGGTCAATACGATGCTCGCGTTCTAGCGATCTCACGGCTGCTTCCCGTCGGCTCGTTTCAGCATCGCAAATGCGCGACTGATCCGTTGCAGGGCCGTGGCGTTGGCCAGCACCGCGTACAGCGCGAACCCGCCCGCCAGAATCCAGGGCGAAGCCGCGCCCACGGCAGTCGCGACTCCGTCGGCGGCGAGCAGCACGCAAATGAACACCAGACGTTCCATCCGCTCGAAGAAATCCGGCCAACCATGGTTTTCCACAGGGATTTCCAGCGCCGTCCGCGCCTTGGCATAACTGGTGAGAATCCCGCCGGCGAACGCGAACATTGCGATCGCCCACAGATCGGCGACCCAGCCTATTGCCGCAAAGACGGCCAATTCCTGATAACGGTCGACGATAGCGTCGAAATAGCCACCGGCCTTGGTGCTCATATTTGTCCGGCGGGCGACCGCACCGTCCAGCGCGTCGAAGCTGAAGGCAAACGCCAGGCACAAGCCAAAGGCAAGACTTGAATGGTGATACGCGTAGGCGGCCGAAGACAAAGCCACGAGCACGAGCCCGCTGGCCGTAACCTGGTTCGGCGTCATGCCGATCCCGATCAGCGGAGAGGCGGCCTGCTCCCATAGCGGGTCGATGCGACTTTTCATGAGACCGGCGATCCATGGCGGCTCCTCTGATGATGTCGTTTGACGGAGCTTTACCAGCAATTTGCGGGTTTGTTCCACCATCGCCACCGTTTCAGTTGGCCAATGCGGGCCGAGACCGGGCTCAGGAACGTTCTCAACTCGCCGCAAAAGCGATCTCGTTTGGCGAATGTGGCCGGCGGATTAAGATGCTCGCCAAGCTGACGGCGAAACAGAACTTCCGGTCGCAGCGACAGCTGCCCGACAGCATTTCACGGTTTGGGCGATGCCTTTTGACGGGTGTGCAAATCGAGCGGCGGTCTGGCGGCAACACCCGAACGATGTGACTATGATTGCTTGCGACCCGTCGGAAGCCGGCCGAAACTCGATGCATAAATTTCTACCCAAGTTCGCCTACCTGCTCGCGACCTCTGTCGGCGTGGGATTATCTCCAACATGGCCGGGCACGGCCGGCGCAATGGTTGGAGTGGCTGTTGCCGCGGCTCTGATACCCGCATCACCTTGGCTGACGGTGCTTGCCTATGCGGCCCTGTTCGCCGTCGGCGTATGGGCGTCATCGCATGTTATCTCCCATACCGGGACGGAGGACCCGCAGATCGTCGTCATCGATGAGACCTTCGGCGCCGCCGTGACACTTTCCATGCTGCCACTCGACCCACTCTGGTGGGCAACAGGCTTCCTTGCTTTCCGGTTTTTCGACGTCGTCAAGCCTTGGCCCATCCGTATCATGCATGACAAGGTAAGGGGTGGGGCCGGCATCATGCTGGACGATGCTGCCGCGGCTGTCGTCGCTGGGGCGTTGCTGCTCCTGCTGAACGAGTTGATTGATCATTTGCCGTAACGGCGACATTCGGCCTCCAATGCCAAAGGCCAGCACGATGGTCCATGCGAGTTTAGCGACACAAGGGGAGGACCGAAGCGGTGGGCGCGGCCCTACTCGGTGACAACGAGTAGGAAGAGGCATGACGAGACGGGCAAACGGCTGAACATCGCCGGCATTCCCGGCGACGACATCGGCAAGGAAGTCGTGCCGGAAGACCGGAGGCATCCGCCGCTCACTGATGATGTTCGCACGCCTGCGTGCGGAAACCCAAGCCGTCAAGTATTTCGATCAGCATCTGTACAGGATCAGGCACACTGTGCGTTGACCGCCACGCGACAAACCCGTCCGGCCTGACCAAGGCGGCACCGCCGCTTTCAACCCCGAGCGCGGAAGGCCACCGATGGTCCAAATCAATCAGACCCCCATTGGCAAAGGCGTGGCAGGTCAGCGGCATGCGGAGGCGCTGGCTTACGGCGTCAGCGGCCTGACACCATGCGTCGTCGGCGCAGAGGAGAAGAAGGTCGCGATCGCACAAATCGAGACTCGAAATCCGCTGGCCGGCACGCCCGACCGCGAAATGCGGTAAACGCGTGCCAGGGCGGCCCGACAACTCCGTGGATTTTTGGAATGGGTGATCGTCCCGCGTGGCTTCCTGAGCCACGACACCTGCAGCGTAGCGTTGGCCAAATACCACGTCGTAATCCTCGACCATCGCGACTGGGGGAGGCAATCGCTTCGACGGATCGTCGAACCATTTCTGAAGGCGGGCGAGCGCTTGCGCCAACGTAGCCTCGATGACCGGCCGGCGCTCCATGTCATAGCTATCCAGCAACGAGGGACCGGCATGCCCGCCTGTTACCATCGCAAGCTTCCAGGCAAGGTTATGGGCGTCGTGGATACCTGAATTGCCACCGAAAGCGCCTGTTGGGGGCATCACATGTGCGGCATCCCCCACAAGAAACGCGCGGCCTCGGCGGAATTGGCGCGCTGTCATCGCGGCCACTTCCCAGGAGCGCGCATCGACAAGCCTAGTCGTGATATCCGACCGGCCCGCACCTCGTATGATCAGTTCCCTGCACCTGGCTTCATCAAAATCCTGGGGTTTCTCGCCCTTTTCGGGAAAGTACTGGAGCGCCAGAAGCCATCGTCCACCCTCCCTGGGCGTGAAGGTCCCGTTGAGGTCCGTCACGAAGCACGACGTGAAACGCTTGCCGCCGATCGTCGGAGGCATGTCCGTGTCAAAGACGACATTTATCCAGTGCTGAAGGCCGCCTGCCCCGCTGCGGCTGATCTCCAGCCTCTCTCGCATCGAGCCGTTCGCACCGTCCGCGACGATCAGATAGTCGGCCGAGATGGCGTCCTTTGCGCCGGTCGCGATATCGCGAATTTCCGCGCGGACGACATTCTCATCCTGTTCGAAAGCCACCAGTTCCGTGCTGAAACGTATGTCTGCACCGTTCCGCTCGGCGTAGCGGCGCAGAATCGGTTCCAGGACGTGCTGATCACACGTCGCCGGTTGCGTGGGGCTGAGGGCACTTGCATCCGGCCACGCCGGTCCGCCCCATTGAATCTCGGGATCGGTGAGATTCCTGGCGCGCGCAATAGCGCCTGCCTGCTGGTCCCCCGTACGATTTGCACGAATCTCCTCCTCGAGGCCGAGGCTTCGAAAGATCTCCATGCTGCGCGGGGAAATGCCGGCAAATTTGTACTGGATTGACGTGTCGGGATGGCGCTCGACGAGGACGCACGGAATGTCGTTGTGAGCCAAAAGGGCGGCCGCCGTCAGACCGTTCAGGCCGCCCCCGACGACGAGAACCGTGGTGTTGGTCATCTCGGATCTCCTCTCATTGCTTTGATCACCAAACATTTTGATTGATCAAATCATATGATTGGTCCAAATATGTGTCAAGACACGAAGGAGCGTGGAATGGGACCGGGCCAAGATCGCTTGCAGCACGCCACCGAGGCCTGGCGCCTGATGTTTGATTTCCTGATGCGGTCCGCGCCGGACCGGTTGGCGATCCAGCAGAAATTGGGTCTGACGCCCAACGACTCGCGCGCCCTCTTCACCCTCGACAAAGATGCGGGCAAGCCGATCGGCGCATTGGCCGCTCAATGGCACTGCGACCCTTCGACGGCGACCTGGCTGGTCGACCGGTTGGAGCAGGCGGGGCTCGCCGAACGGGTTCCGTCGCCAAGCGATCGCCGTGTCAAACGTGTCAAGCTTACGGCCAAGGGTGTTGCAACCATTGAGGAATTGACAAGGGAATATCACAAACCCCCTGCGGAGATGCTTGCGCTTACACGCGCGGACCTGGATCAGCTGATCGGCCTGGTCAGAAAGTTACAGGCTGGCAAGTCCGTGGGTTGATTACATCCCGCGCGGCGTTGCTGCTGCTAAAAGAAGATCATTTGGACGTCCCAATGGCTATCAGTCTGGTTGTGCCTCGATCTTAAGCATCACACCTCTTCCAGTCTGCGCACGCGAGCTTTGACCCCATTGCCAATGGCATCTGCGACTTGCGAAGGGAAACCCTTTGGGAGCGATGCACAAACCAGTTCGATTGCCGCTAGCGCCCGTTGGCGCAGCTCGTCAAAGATTGCTGTGACGGGTTTTGGACCAATTCCTGCCTTGGCGGCGGTCTGGATGAAATGGCGCGGCATGACGCTATCGATAAGGTAGTGGCGTGCGTCGCCTATAGCCATCGCCAACTTCATTTTGTTGCGCCTGATCTGTCCCGCATCAAGGCTGGTCTGCGCTGAGATCACATCATATAACGGCGTCATGCGGAACCGGCCGCCGGGAGAAAGAAAGACGCTAAAATTCTTGGCATGTCCATCTGTGGCGCCGAGCAGCCAAAAGGCGACCACGGCCTTCAGAACCGCAGCTTGATCTAGCTCCGGTTGGTCGCTTCCCTTCATCAGACCAAGGATAGCCGGAACCCCAGGCCCGCCATCGGATTCGTATTTCAGCGACGGAGGCACAGACAGAGCCTGGCAGCAGTCTTCCTGGGGCAAGCGCAGGAGACGGTTGTCACTCGTCCATCGGCGATCGAAACGTTCGACTACGAGCACGCGATTGCCTTCGAATTCCTCGATTGCGGCGACGGCGCACGGGAGTCCCAGGGCGGCTGTCATCTTGAGGCAGAAAAATTCGTTTTCAACACTGAAGGAAAGGTCGATGCCATTTGGCAAGCGTCCAATCTGTGGCTTGAGGATGTGCGTTGTAGCAGTCGTCGCCAGCGGCTTGTACCAACGTCCTTTCCAGAACAAGAGCGCAGTCTTTTCCTGAGCGCCAGCGATCGAGATCCGGAAATCTTCATCCTCGCCCAGCCCGAGGGGGGCCGATGCCAGATCGCGGACGAGACGAGCAATTTCGATATCGTCAACGGGTTTGCCGTCGACAATACCGGCGGGGCCCGGCTCGACATCATCCGGCAGGAATTGCAGTGCGCCGACACAATCCCGTCCGACAGCGGCAAGCAAGTCGTAGGCGTCTATCCCTCGGGCATGAACACGCTCAGCCATACGGCGGCGAATCGGGATGCTGTCGGGCAGGAGATTGTCGAACACGGCAATGACGGGTGCACCGATATAGCGATCTTCACGTAGGGGCAGAGATAGCGAGACTGGTAGCGCATGCTCCCAGGCAAGCCAGGACGGATCATACTGAAAATCGATCGCGCCGCTGGATTGTCTATTCAGCCGCCCGACGAGACGGCTGTTCAAGAAGACGTTGAGCGGGAGGTGCCGCCGCGGACGAGCCATCAAAAGACGTCCTCGATCTCGGTCGACTTTGCTCTGGTCCGAGAGCGGACAACCAATTCAAGGTCGAGCGCTGCGAGAATGTCGCAAAGCGTTCCGAGCTGTGTCCCGGGCGCTCCATTCTCGACGGCCGAGATGGTCGCTTGGCGTAGCATCGTGTGCTCCCCGACAGTGGCCTGGTTCAGGCCGAGCTTGCGGCGCCGCCGGCGGATGGCATCTCCGAGTTGCTTAGGCGTTCGGGCGATTTGGTCCACAGCGTACCTCTCCAGCTATGAGATATACGCTCAGAAGATAGATTTCAATATGCGCTAGAGCGAATAAATTGGAAGATGCGCTCCACCGTATAACCCGCCTCCCTCCCGCGTGGCCCTCACAGCCATGCCTCGATTTTCAGCTAGGCTGCTGGCCGCCGGCCAAAGCAATGCGAGAATCCATGCGGGAAGTCCTCCGAACGCCTCTCCATTACGCGCAATGCTCGAGGCAAAATTAGGCCTATTGGGTCGGCAGTGGATCGATTGTTCACACAGATCGTGCGGCACTCACCCAATCGAGGCGTGCGGCAGGTACAAGGCCGTAATTGTAGAAATTGATGCCATCGACGCCCGCCGCCAGCGCCGGTTTCACTTTGGCGGCGAGAATGTCCGGGCCTGCCATTTCCGGATGGAACAGCCGGTAACCGGTCCCAAGGAATTTCTCTGCTCCGAGCGTGGCACGGCCAGTGGCCATCAGATCTGCGACATCGCTGGCCTGCATATCGTAGGCGCACAGGATCGCGCCGTCGCAAGCCTGGCCGAGAGCCGCCAGATCGCAGCCGCCCAACCAGCCGTCCTTCAGGTCAATGATGAGGACACGTGTGCCCGGATCGGCAACGTCGCGCAGCTCGGCAACCAAGCTGGTCACCGGCTCGAACCGCCACAGCAGAAAGTCGTATAATTCTGGCCAGGGCTGGAAGGTATCGAAGCTACCGTTCGGAAAGTCCGGAAAACGCGGTGCCGGAACGGCACGATCACAGGTCTCGACGATCCACCCTCTGACCAGTTTGCGCGCCGCCTCGCCGTCAATGCCGGCACAAGCGGCGCGGGCGAGGCAGGACGGGCAAAAGCACAGCGACAGAAGGAAGTCATCTTCCGCGGTCAGCCCGACACCGTCTTTCTCGTGATGATATTCGTGGGCGAAGCTCATGAATGACGGGCTTTCGAGCTCGATTCTGTCCGGCTTGTAGGTGTGCGTAACGTCGGCGACCAGCGCGCGAACATAGGCGCGCGCATCCGGATGCGAGGGACAAAGGTTGTAATAATTGGGATCGCCGAAGGCATTTCGGGTAACCACCTGCGGATAAAGCATGCCGGCGCGGGTGTTGTGCAGGCACACCGTCCAGCACGAAACACCGAGCCCATTGGCGTCTCGTCTGCGGACGAGCTCGCCAAGCACGTCGCCTCCCTGCGAGATCACGTCCGCCACCTTGGGCTGAATTGCGAGGTCGGCCCATCGCGCGGCGGTTGGCTTGAAGTAGATCGTGCCGTCCTCCGGGAAATAGGCTTTGCGGCGCGGGCTGCGCGGCTGAAGGAAGCGTCCCGCATGATACGAGGCAGCAAGGCTGATCATGTTGAGTCCCGCGCGTTCGACCAGATCGCGTTCGACCATCTCGAAACCGAGATCCTGGACATCCCAGGGGTAGGTCCACATGGAAAGCTGCATAAGATATCCTCAGTTCTCCAGAGTGGCGCAGCAGCTAGACGCCGTGCGTTTTCCCTTTAGGTTTCTACGGGTTCGGCGACTTGCATGAGGCAGTCTCCTGCCTCGCACATTGTATGCAGCCGCCGCGAAAGCACGATGCCGTTTTCGGCAAAATGCAAGGCTTCCTCGGCAAGATCGAGCCTTTCGAGATCGTGATACCAGCCAGCCAATTGTCCGGCGTTCACGCTGTCGCCAACCCTCACGGCGGGTTCAAACCAGCCGCGGCGGGCGGCGTAGAGGCCTTGGCTATGCCGCGAAAGCGAAAGCAGTCGCGTCGGCATCGAATGCATTGACTCCGCGCCAACAACTGGCCCGTCGACCAGGCCTAGTGCAATCAGCAGATTGTCGATCGCGCGAGCGGTGATCGCCATCGTGTCGACCGTGGCGGTGCCGCCGCCCCCGAACTCACCGCTGACGCCGATGGCGCCGGCACGGCGCGCTGCACCCATGGAGGTCGGCGAGGCCTGGCCATTGTCGGCCACGAACCCATAGGGCATGCAGAGCGCCCGCATCAGCTCCACCCCGCGCCTGTGGCGCTCGGGATCGGCATTGCGCTCGACGAGTGCAGTCGGCAGATGTTCCATCGAAGTGCCCCCCGAATGGATGTCGAAGACGATGTCGTGTCGGGGGAACAGGTCTGTCTCGAGAAAGTTGGCGAGCCGGCTTGTCGGCGTGCCCGACGGATCTCCGGGAAAGGCGCGATTGAGATTGCCGCCATCGAGCGGCGAGCAGCGTTTGGCGGCCATCACCGCCGGCACATTGGCCATCGGCAGGATGGTGACGCGGCCCCTGACTCGCGCTGGATCGAGCCGGCGGACCAGCTTTGCCAAGCACAGCTCGCCTTCATATTCATCGCCGTGATTACCGGCCATAAGAAGCAGCGACGGACCCTCACCATTGCGCATGAGGCAGATCGGGACCTTGATTTGGAAATATGGCGAACGGTCTATCGAGAACGGGATGCTCAGATGGCTGAGCGTCTTGCCGTCCCGATCGAAATCGAGCGAATGGCTGATGCCGGTGTGCATGGCGGCGGTTCACACAGCCGCGACGGCGGTGACCTCAATGCGGAGGTCAGGATCAGCGAGACGCGCCTCGACGCAGGCACGCGCCGGCAGACGGGCGGAATCCACCCAGGCATCGTAGATACTGTTCATTGCGTCGAAATCGCCAATCTGCGGCAGGAAGATGTTGACCGCCACGAGCTTCGACTTGCTGCTGCCGGCCTCGACCAGGAGCGCCTCGATCTTGGAGAGTACCTCGCTCGTCTGACCCTCGATGCCGGCCTTGCGATCGTCTGCGACCTGGCCCGCTATGTGCACGAGGCCGCCATAGACGACCGCCTGCGACATGCGGGAGCCGGATTGGAAGTACTTGATCATATCGGATCCTTTCGTTCTTTTTTTGGAAAGCGCGACGATGGTCAGCCGAAATAGGTGGGAAAGGCGTGGCTGACATACCCGGCCGCGTCGACGCCAAAGATCACGCGATAGCGATCAAGGCAGGTGCAGGGATGGGAGATGCCGAATTCAACGGTGTCGCCGACGGCAATGTCGTCGCCCGACGCAATTGTCAGGAAGGCGTGCTGGTCGTTGAGCTTGAAGACCTCGGCACGCGCTATCGGCAGCTGCTTGCCGGCACGAAAGATGGTCAGGACCATTGGAAAGCCCTGGTCGAACGACACGTCGCGCATGCCCATGCCGCAGATCGCAAGGCCGGGCTCCGGCCGCGACAGTACCTCGGCCCATAGGCGCAAAGCCGGACGGAACGAATTTCGTGCGGACGCATTGAAGCCGCCGACTGCAAAACCCTCGCGGGCGTCGAGTGTGCCGAGCGAGCGGTCGTAGACGCCATGGTCGTGGAAGAAGATGGCGCCGCTGCGCAGCACCAGCGTCGCGCTGCTGTCCCTAGAAACGAGAGGCGAAAGCGCTGCGACCACTTTGTCGAAGTAGACCGAGCCGCCTGCCGTGACAATCAGCGGGGTGTCGCCGCCGACGCGGGCGCGGAGCCGCAGGAACATGTCGGCTGTCATTGTCAGCAGGGCGGATATCGCCTCATCGGTGCGGTCAGGATCGGGCTGCGCCGCGGCACCTTCATAGGTTGCGACGCCGGCGATCAGCAGCCGGCCGCCGGCTGCTACAATCGCGTCGGCAATCGCCTCGGCTTCGCCGGTGGTCCGGGCGCCTGCCCTGCCCGCACCAAGTTCGACGAGCACGCGCAATGGCGGCAGCCTCGCATTGGCCCGCCAGGCTTCGGCAAGCGCATTCACGGCGGCGATCGAGTCGGCGAAAACGTAGAACTCAGCGCTTGGCCAGGCGCTGACAAGAACCGCAAGCCGGTTCGCACCACCTGGTCCGCCGACCTCATTGGCGATGATCAGCCGACAGAGTCCGGCTCTGAGCATCACCGTGGCCTGCCTTATGTCGGCGACGGTCGTGCCCCATGCTCCGGCCTCGATCAGGGACCGGGCAAGATCAGGCGCCATCGGGGTCTTGGCATGCGGGGCGATCACGGCGCCCTGCTCTCGCGCATAGCGCAGGAACAGGTCACGATTGGCGATGAAGGCCCCCTCGTCGACGGTCAACACCGGCAACGACATACGCCCATCCGCTGGATGCCAGCGCTCAGATGCGACAAGGCTGCTGTCCAAGCCGAGGGTGCCAGGCGGCACGCCGCGGATACGGTCATCGAGCAGGAAATTTTCTCGGGTCGCCAGCAACAGTACGGGTGAGCTTTCGGTCATCCGATGCTAGTCCTTCCTTTACAGGATGAAGTCCGGATCGATTTCCGATTCCGGCCACACCATGAGAGAGATGCGTGCCAACACCTTACCGCGGACCGATCATCGATGCCCACCATCACCTTTGGGATCTCGGCCTCAGCCGGCACCCCTGGCTCGCCACAACGGCTGGCGAACGCGGCGGTCTGGGGGAGCTTGGCCGCTTGCGGCGAAACTACCTTCCTGAAGATTATTTGCGCGACGCCGGCCGGCACAATGTCGTCGCAACCGTCCATGTCGAAGCCGGCTGGACCGGGGATGAATGCGTCGGCGAAACGCGGTGGCTTGAAACGCTCGACAAGTCGCGCGGCGTGGCCGCCCGTTATGTTGTTCACATACCGCTGGCGAGCCGCCAAGCGCCGGCGCTGGTCGAGGCGCAGGCGGCATTCGACCGTGTCGTCGGTGTGCGCGACATACTGAGCTGGGATCCGGATCCTGCCCGCCGTTTTGCTGCCCGTGACGGCATCATGGACGATCAGGCCTGGCGTGCCGGCCTGTCCCTGCTTGGGCGCCACCGGCTGGTTTTCGACCTGATGGTGTTTCCGCGCCAGCTCCCCGGTGCGGCGCGCCTCGCAGCGGCCTTTCCGGACCAACTCTTTGTTCTCAACCACTGCGGCAGCCCGATCGATCGCGATGCAGACGGCATGCGGGTGTGGCGCGAAGGGCTGCGGCTTTTGTCGGAGTGCGACAACGCTGCCATCAAGATATCGGATCTGGTCGCCTACGATCATGATTGGACACTCGACAGCCTGAAGCCGGTTGTCATGCATTGCATCGACTGTTTCGGTACGCAGCGAGCGATGTTCGGCAGTGACTTCCCAGTCGCCGGCCTGCATGCGTCATTCGATGCAGTATATGACAGCTTCAAAGCCATTGCAGGAGAGCTTTCCGCGGACGAGCAAACGGCGCTGTTCTTCGGCAACGCAAGGCGTATCTACCGGCTGCACGATATTTCATCGGCGGGCCTGCTCCCTGCCTGAGAGAAGCAGCAGCCCCAGAATCAGCGACCCGAACAGGATACTGCGCCAGCCGGGCGATGCGTTGACGACGGTGATCAGCGCCGTGATCGTGACCAGCAGGATCGCGCCGGGGATAGTACCGGCATAGGTGCCGAGCCCGCCCAGTATCGAGGTGCCGCCGAGCACCACGGCGGCAATCGACGCGAGGAGATAGGGATCTCCTATCCCGACATAGCCTTGGCCGTTCATGCCGAGGACCAACACACCGGCAAGTCCCGAACAGAAGCCGCTGATGCCGTAGACGGCGAGCGTGGTCGAGGCGACGGAAACTCCGGACAGCGCCGCGGGAAGCGGATTGGCGCCCATCGCGAAAATCCGGGCGCCGAGGGATGTCGCATGCATCGTGGTCAGAACGATCACGGAAATGACCACCCACAAAAGCACGCCTGCCGGAATACCGGCTGGCCGCGCATTGCCGAGCCAGCTGACCAGCGGGTTCTCGGCGGTCACGGCGCTGCCGCCGGCGATGATGATCAGGAGGCCCTGCAGGAATGTCGCCATCGCCAGTGTCATGATCATTGGATGAACGCGCAACAGCGCCACGCCCAGCCCGTTTACGAGACCTATCGCGGTCGTCAACGCAAGTACTGCAAGAACGGCTGTGAGCCCGGTCGGATCCGCCTGCAATGAGAGCAGCGGGAGGCTGACGGCACTGACCGTGACGATCGCCGCGACGGAAAGGTCAATGCCGCCGGCAATCACCACGAAGGTCTGGCCCGCCGCGACCAGGCCGATCACCGCGCCCAACTCGACCAAATAGCGCAAATGACCATAAGCGCCGAAGCCACGTGAAGCGAAGCTCGCCGCGATCCACACCGCGGCAACGATAGCGACCGTGAGGAAGGGCCGGCTGCGCAGGATCGTCAACGCCCGCCCGCCGCGCGCGCTCTCTTTCCGTGCTGTCATTGCTGCACCTTGCGGAATTGCGGGATGGCGACCGCCCCGATGATGATGAGGCCTTGGGCGACATACTGAGCAACTGGCGTGAAGCCGAGGAAGAACATGACACTGATCATCAGGCTGAGCAGCAGGCTGCCGGCAAGCGCGCCGCGCATCGTGCCCTGGCCGCCGAGGAAGCCGATTCCGCCGAGCACCGCGGCGGCAATGGAATTCAGCGTGAAGGCTGTGCCTATGACCGGGTCGCCCGAACCCGTTTGCGCGGCGACGAACAGGCCGGCGCCTGTGCAAAGCAGACCGCTGATCGCATAGGCCGCGATCCGCGCGCCGTCGACCGGCACGCCGGAGCGATAGGCGCCGACCGGATTCTCACCGGCGGCATAGAGGCTCAACCCAAGCGGGGTGGCGAGATAGAGTTTCCACAAAAGCACGACGAGCACCAGCAACACGAATGCCGCCGGCGTGTTGCCGGCAAGCAGGTCCGACAGCCACTCCGGAATGGCGCCGCCCGGCCTCGGCAGGATGAGCAACGCAGCACCGCCGATGATGAAGGAGCCGGCGAGCGTCACCACGATGGCCGGCAACCGAAGTTTCACGACGATGAACCCCGTCGCGGCACCGATGCCGATACCGGTCAGCGCCACCACGGCGGTGCCGCCGGCTACGCCCAGCGGCCCGATCATCGTCGTCGCGGCGATTACCGCGCCGAGACTGACCATTGCGCCGATTGCCAAGCTGATGCCGCCGGTGAGCATGAGGATCGCCTGGGCCATCGCGACCAGCGCCAGCGGAAACCAGCTCTGGGTGAATTTGGCGAAGCCGGACGCCGTCAAGAGGCCGGGGAACAACACGCCGTAGGCAACGAGGAACGCCAGAACCACGGCAAACAGGCTGCGCACGCCAACATTTCGGCGCAGCTGAACTCGCCAGTAGAGGGCGCCGGCTTGGCTTGAGGATACAACCGTGCTCATGCCGCAACTTTCTGCTGTTCGGCGCCCATTGCGGCGGAGACGATGACTTCCTCGCTCAGTGCCTCGCGCTCGAGCATGGCCTTGATGCGACCTTCTCGGACCACGGCGACGCGGTCGCAAAGGTGCACCAGTTCGGGTGTGTCGGAACTGAGCAGGACGATCGCCTTGCCGGCGGCAGCGAGATTGCGAAGCATCATGTAGATCTCACGCTTGGTCTCGACATCGACGCCGCGCGTCGGATCGTTGAGGAGAAGCACAAGCGGATCGTGTGGCATCCATTTCGCCAGCGCGACTTTCTGCTGGTTGCCACCTGAGAGTGCCTGCGCCGGGCGATCGAGGTCGCCCTTGATGGCAAGCTGGGCGGCGAGTCCCCTCGCCAAATCGCGCTCGGCACGCCGGCTGCGCAGCTTCAACGCCGGCAGCCTTGCGAAGGCTGGTAGCATCATGTTGGTGATGATGGGATGGATCAAGTGCAGGCCTTCGCGCTTGCGGTCGGCCGGGACATAGGCGAGGCCGAGCGCATTGGCTTTCGGCACGCCGCCCGGCAGACCCGAAGCAGCGTTTACGGTCGCGGATGCCGACCTAGCCGGGATCGCGCCGTAGAGGCCAAGCAGCAGATCTTCCTGCCCCTGCCCGACCAGGCCGCCGATCCCAAGCACCTCGCCTGTCCTGATGTCGAGATCGACGTCGCGCATCAGGCCGGCCGAAAAATTACGAACCGAGATGGCGTTGGCTGGCGATGGCGAAGGCTGCCATCGTGGAAAGAGATCGCCGGGGTCGCGGCCGACCATCAGCCGCACCAGCCCGGCGGCATCAGTTTCTTCCAGCGAGCGGTCCGCCGTGCAGGCGCCGTCCTTCAGTACGGTGACATGCTGGCACAGTGTCATCACTTCGTTCAGCCGGTGTGAGATGTAGAGAATGGCGATGCCCTCGGCCCGAAGCCTTTCCAGCAAGTCCGTGAGGGTTTTTGTCTCGGTTGCCGATAGCGATGAGGTGGGTTCGTCGAGAATGAGCACGCGCGGCCGCCGGTAGAGCGCCTTGGCGATCTCCACCATCTGACGCCGGCCGAGTGACAGATGCCCCACCGGCGTAGACAGCGGTTCGCGAAGGCCGACAAGATCACATGCGGCCCTGGCCCGTGCGGCAAGTTCCGTGTAATCGACCAAGCCGAATCTCTTGGGATAGGCGCCGAGCCCGATATTTTCGGCGATCGAGAGGCTGGCCGTCAGGCTGAGTTCCTGTTGGACAACGGCGATCCCGGCATGCCGCGCATGAGCGGGGCTCATGCGCGATACCGGGCGTCCATCAACCTCGATCGCCCCGCCGTCCGGGCGCAGGGCGCCGGACAAAAGGTTGATCAGCGTCGACTTCCCCGCGCCGTTCTCGCCGAGCAGCGCATGCACGCGGCCCGGCTGCAGAGCGATGGAAACGTTGCGCAGGACGGGGTTGCCGAAGAAGGACTTCGACACCCCCCGCGCGGCGAGAAGCGTAGCCGTGGTTGTCAATGTTGCAACCCTTCAGGCTTATTTCTGGGCCAGCAGCTTCTTGAACAGATCCTCATCGAACGGCGAATAGATGTAACCGTCAGCCGGGAAATCCTTAGCCCGGGCGAGATATTCGTCGACGTTGGAATTGTCGATCACCGGCAGCGGGATCTTGACGAAAGCCGGCACATCCTTGCCGTCCAGCGCCTGTACGGCGGTGTAGGTGGCGAAAGCGCCGAGCCAGTTCGGCTGCATCGTCGCCCAGCTCTTCAAGCCCTTTTCCTTCCACAGTTCGAGGAACTGGCGCGCATTCTCGCCGGTGATCGGCACCTGGTCGCGACCCTGCTTGTCGAGCGCGAGCACGGCACCCGCCGACAGAGCGCCGCCGAGCGACAGGATGCCGTCGATTTCGGGATTGGCGAAAAGCAGACTGGTGACCGCTTCCTGGGCGGGCGCGACATTGTAGGGCGTGTTCGTTTCGGCAAGCACTTTCACATCGGGATGAGCCTTAAGCTCGGCATCGGCGCCTTTGCGCCGGTCGTCACTGACCGAAACGCCGGCTGGGCCATTGAGGATCAGAATTTTGCCCTTGCCTCCGATGGCGTCGATCAGGAACTTGGCCGCCTGATCGCCCCACTGTGAGGAATCGGTGTTGACCTTGGCGGTCACCTGGTCGGTGTCGACGAGGCTGTCGAAATTGATGATCGCGATGCCTTTGGCGCAGGCGTCCGCCAGCACGCGCGCCGGCGCGGTCGACGAGCCAGCGATCAGGATGATGGCATCGACATCGGAATCGATCATCGACTGGATCTGCTGAATCTGGACGTTGGCGTCGCCTTGGGCGTCGGTCACGACGAGCTTGTCGACCAAACCTTGCTTCTTCAAAGTTTCGACTTCGGCTTCGATCGTGCCCTGTGTCTGCTTCATCCAGGTCGGAACTGAATAGATGTTGGCCCAGCCGATCGTATACGGCGCCTTGCGGTCGCCCTTGATGCATTTAGCGGCGGCGTTGGCCTGCGAACCGGCGCCAACGCTGAGGAGAAGACCGAGGCAAAGGGCGCTGGCGGATGCGAAAAACGATGATTTGGTCATGATTGTTCCCTTCTGAGGTTATGCCTGGACGTGCGGGGTCGAGACGAGAAAACCCGCCGGTTGCCGCATCTCGGAAACCGCCCTTTTTCTCGTCAGGACTCTCTGCGCTTGGCTCTTTATTGTCCGATATTCCAGACAAGAGGCCTGTATATCGGACAGATGGGATGCTAGACTGAGCCTTGACATCTTTCAAGCGTCTTGAGACGAGGGCCGAAATGATTTTGCGCGGGGTGCGGCCCACATGAGCGATGGCGTCACTGGTTTGATCGAAAGGGAAGTCCGCGCCGAGCCGCGCAATGGCGAACGGCGCCGCGGGATTGACCGCGTCATCACGCTGCTTGAAGCGCTTCTGCGGCAGCGCGCGCCGATGCGCGTCGGCGATATCGCCAAGATGATCGGCGCGCCGCGTTCGACCACTTATGAGATCGTCAACAGCCTGCTGGAAGCCGAAATGCTCGAGAACGTCGGGACGGAAGGCTATGTCTATTTCGGAAAGGCGATGCATCTGTTCGGCTGGGCCTACTCACATCATAATGCCCATTATCGACGCATCATCGAAACCCTGGACAGACTAGGCGCGGAGACGGGCGAGACCGTCCAACTGTGTGGCCTGCGCGGGAACAAATACGTCGTCCTTGATTGCCGGGACTCGCCCGGCCCGTTCCGGATTTCAAGCGATGTCGGAGTCGAGGTGCCGATCCCGTGGACGGCGTCCGGAAGGCTGCTGCTCGGCCATATGAGCGCGCAGGAAATACAGGACTTCATTCCGCCTGGCGACTACAAGCTTCCCGACGGCCGCGTCATTGCGCCAGCCGAGTTCTTCGGCGATGTGGCTCTGGCGCGCCAGCAAGGTTTCAGCGAGACCGCCGCTCTGGCTGACCGCTTCACCTGGTGCATGGCCGCGCCCATCCGCGATGGCGACGGGGCCATCAACAAGACGCTTTGTTTCGTGTTGCCCGTCGACACGCCGGAAGCCAGGCGCAGCGAATTGCTTGCCCTGCTATGCGAGCGCGCCCGTGGATTGTCGCTGGCGGGAAGCTAGTAAAAATCGGCGCGCGAAGGTTCGGGATAGGCTCCGCTCGTTCAGCCGCAGCAGCGAGGCCGGAACCGGTATTCCGGTGGGTATGGCAAAGGCGGCAGCGCGCTCCCGCGACCACCTTTGCCCACAGTCCGCAGCGTGCCAGCACCGCAGAGTGCACGCGATGATACCGGTGCCTGGGACACCTCGTCCGGCCCGGCCACAACGCACTTACCCTCTTCATTGAGCGTCGTTGATTGCTTAGACAACGGGACGTTCCGATTCCGCCGGATCATCCATCGGCGGGAGCGGCGGCAATGGAAAGCAAAGCTCGCCTATTACCTGAACGCCCACGCCAAGCACACTTATCTGTTCGAGGTCGGACGTGCTGGATGTAGAGCCGGTTGGCGCCTGCATCAGGAAGGGACCCAGAAACGAGACGGCGTTTTGCATCGTCGTGCGGGCTTCGGCGGTCCACGAGCCGCTGAATTCCACGTTACGAACCAGAAGCAGGCCCTGAGGCAGGCAATGCGCATAGGTCTCGTCGGTCGAAGCCTTGATCATGTCGCCGCGCTTCATTCCCGGTACGTACCAATCCTCCTCGTCGACGAGGTCGGGATGCCACCATCTCGTGCCGGCGATCCGCCGGGTGATGGTGAGCATGCAATACTCGAAATGCACATGCAGTTCACTGTCCGAGGTAGTTACCTCCGTTACGACCGGGTTTTTAATGAGATCGTGAAGCTGGATTGTGGCCAATCGGTTCACGAGCGAGGTGTCCAACTGCATTTGCGTGCTGGAAGCATTTGGCTGCTCTCTGGGCGGCGAGACGTGATCTGCCTCGGCTGTGAAGTGTCGCCGGGCAGCGCGAATTCGACTGAATGTTGGCAGGGTAGCGGCCAGCGCCCGGGCGTGGAGCGGCGAAGCGGTGAGGCCACCCAGATGGTTCGCGCTGAACTGGCTCAGATTGACCGCGGTGCTTGCTGCATCCTGGATACCGAGAAACTCGACTGGCTGGGTAGCGTAGTCCGTGAGATGTGGCTGCATGCGCAGCTTTCTGACCGCTTCAACCCTTGGCACAACAGCTAATTCGGCGGCAAATGCCTTGCGCCGTTCGACCGCCTCGGAAACTGCGGTGAGGTTCGACACCACCTCTTTTGTCAACACTCGCATCTTCCATAAGTGGGGATTTGCCTTAATGGCGCCGGGTGTCTCGGTCGTGGTTGCGGTAGTGCGGGATATCCTTTGATCGAAGACATGCCAGGCCGTGCAGCTGGGCTCGGCGAAATCTGTCGGCTCGCAGCTGAATGGCAGCGCATCGGGATTGTCCCCGATATCTTTTCGTGCCTCGGCAACCATCGCGGCGATGCGCGCATAGGAAGGAGCATCAACCGGAACCCCCGGTTGCGCCCATGGGATCATCGCCAAATAGGCAGACTTGGCGGTAAGACTGCCGACAGACGAGGCGGAAACGGAGGAGGCATCGGACCGTTTCAGCCATAGCGGGTAGTCGTACTGGTCTTCCAGCCACTCCGACAGCCGCAGCGGATTGGTCACGCCATTTTGCACGATGCCATCGGCTAGCGCCTGCCCCGGATGAATGGCAAGCGCCAACGACGGGTCATTGTTGGGGTTGTAGGTCGCGATTAACGTGTCCACCACTTGCTGGCCAAGGATCGCGAGCTGATCGCTGTTCGTGCTCACAGGGACACCTCAGCCTTGCGGAGCAGCGGGCGCGTCAGCCGGTATCGCAGGCGCTCCGGCATTGGCGGCTGTCGCAGGGTTGGCCACGACTTCGGCGCTGAGTGCAGGGTCGTCCTTGCGCGGTGCGGCCGGCTGTATCTGGCCTACCCAGCCGACGATCTGCGAACCGAAAAGTTCAAGCGTTCCACCGTGTTCATTGCTGCTGAAGGAAAAACCCTGAGATGCATCGTGCTGGTTGCTGAATGCGCCGCTGCTGTCCGAATTGGAATGTTGGACCGATCCGCCGATACCGCACCAACCAACCTTGCCGCCATAGGAGGTGGAGCTGCTTTCCGTGTGTCCGCTAGCGCTGTCGACGGCGCTCTGGAATGCGCTGCCCATGCTGCCCCAGGAATTAGCGGTAATCTTCACGTTTCGAACAATCAGAAAACCCTTCGGGATCATCGGGAGCAGCTTGGGCACGTCGCCGATCTGACCTTCGATGGTCCCGTCGCTGATCGCATTCTTCTTCTGACCGGCGAGATACCAGCCGTCCATGTGGAAAAGGTCGCCAAGCAGCCATGGCCGTTCGATGCTGGCCATGAACCACTCGAATGTGACAGTTGCCGAAGAACTGCTGTCCTGATGCGACTGCCAGGAGGACTGGTCGGCATTCCAACCGTCGTTGTGGCTGGTCTCGCTGTGCGATGCATTGGCTGAGGCGCCGAAACCCAGAACGCTGTAGCCGACGCTGCCCGATGTTGATGACGACTCGTTGTTGTAGAAACTGTGTCCGAAGCTGTGTTGGCCGCCGCCACCGCTCGCCTGGTACTGTTTCGATGTGGCGGTGATTTTCATCACCCCGAAGTCATGGTTGGTGTGATCCCACCAGGAGACCGGATCGATATACGACCACGGCACCTTGATTGCCACGGCGCCACCGAGACCAACGCTATACTCGTCGTACATCTTGCGGGCCTTGGCAATCAGGGCGGCCGCGGCGCTGCCGCCGACGGACTGAAGGGTTGCAATCGCGTCGTCGATCTGTTGCCCGCCCATATCCTTGAAGTCGTTATAGGCTTGGTCGACGGCGTTCTGGTATCTGGCGCTGGTGACCGGCCATGCCTGTCCCTGGATAGGATCGGACATGGCTTGGGAGTAAGCGAGCGCGAACTCGCTGCGTGCATCTGCCAGCACCTTCTGGTTGTGTCTGTAGGCGGTGTGGCGCGGCGTATAGCCGGTAAAATTGCCGTCGGCATCCATCAGATACAATGTCTTCTGGGCATCGGCGATGCGTTTCTTGATATCGGTCGAGGGCTCAGGGATCGGTTCCGCCTGCATGCCGGCCAGGGCTGTGAAATACTCGATACTGACGGTTCGCTGGGGCCACGACACCGCAACCCCCTTGTTGGTGACCATCAACATGTCGTCAACCCGTTGAGCCGTGTTGAAGGCGCTGCTGATCGCCAATTGCAGCCTGGGATCTGGTGCCGGCATTGCGGCCAGCTGACCGGCCGGCGTCGCGGGCGTTCCGGCAGAAGGGGGAGCGGGTGGTGCTGAGAAAGCGCCCGTGGTGGAAACCGCGCCGTAGGCGCTGCCGCCGGCGGGCGTCCAGGGATTGGCATACATCTTCGGGTCGATCGGCTGGCCGACTGGAAGGTGCATGTAGACTGCCGAGCCAGACGGCGTGCCGTCGGGATTCACAAGCTGGGCCGCAACGGCGGTGTGTATCTGGTTCAGCGCGTCAAGCAGTGCTTGCGTGATGCCGCCGGTGACCTGAAGATCGTTACCAGGCATGAGAACTCTCCTTGTTTGTTGCGGCGTTGGACCATGGATCGTCACGCGGACGGGGAAAGACCAACGTCAGGTTGCGGATGTGCAAGGCCCGCGCTCCGTCGATCCGGGAGCCCTGGCCCAAGAGCAAGTTACGTCTCGTTCAGACATCGGCCGAGCAGACAATCACCAGGTCAGGAATGCCCTTGCCGGGCCCAGCCGCCTCCTTGGCTGCCGAGCATCTCCCAGCCGAAGTCTGCGGCTGTGCCTTCCGGGCACGCGTCACTAGGGCGATGGCTTCCCGCGGACCTGTGCCTGTGACAAAACCCGTGAGTGTCTGAGCCGGCTAGGCATCGACAAGGTAATCGTGATACAGCGAGTGGATACTCCGGCCATTGTCGCGGGCCTGCAGAATTCTCTCCCACAGTCCGAGATGAACCTCGCCGGGAGCGCCTTGGTGGACCACTCCGTTGAGGAACCGGATATGCCGGCGAATGTTGTCGTCGAAAGAGAGGCCTGCCGTGCGAATGTCATCATCGCCAAGCCCCTCGTCGAAGCTTCCGCCTTGCAGCTCGTCCCTGACATGACCGGACACCGCTGACAGGAAGACTTCGAAGCTGACGCCTTCCGGCAGCCCGCCTGCGGTCTGCTGGACGTTGTAGAAGTCTCTGCTGATGTAGTCGTCCTGATTGTTCTCGTCGAGAACGTGGTTCATAATCTGCCAGGTCCGGTCGCCAGCTTCGTCGGCCGAACCCTCGAAAAGATTTAATATCCGGTATGCTCTATCCTGCCATGTAGACATGTTTTGATCCTCATCGGGCTGCTTGCATGCGCGGTTTCGCGAGCGGGGTAGCCCCTCGAGGGGCCGGACGAAGCGGTTGTTTGTTTTCGACGGATTGAGTTTCTCTGACCGCAGCTTACGGATGGCTTACAGATCGAAATTTTTTGGATTCATTCGCTCTGGAAGAAACCACACGCAAGTGGATTGCATCGAAAGCCCGGTTCCGCCGGTCTATCACCCGCTCGCAGCGCGAGTAGTCTTGAACGCCGCTGGGGACACGCAGGTACGCTGCCCAAGCGCAGAGTCTATCGCTCCGGTCTCTCAGTGTTTCCGATCCCGGATTGCTGGTTAGACAAAACCCCCCCGCACACGATCGACCTGGGATTGCCCGTGAAGTTATCGGGCCGTGCAAAGAAGAGGTTCGGAGCACGCTGGCAAGACGCAGCTCACGGATGGCTTACGGGTTTTGGGCGTTCAAGATCTCAGATACGGACGCACCAGCGTGCGGATCACGTGTGAGGATTTGTATTCCCCGTTCGCTCCAACCGCCCTTTCGTAGCGCGAGAAGTCGTCTACAGCTGCGGCAGGATCACTGCTGGACAGACGTTCCCTGATGAGGGCTTGGTACACTCTTTCCGAATCTGGGTAGTACTCGAGTGCTCTCAGATAGGCTTCTCGCGCCCGGAAACCTTCTCCGGCATTCTCCCAATGTCTTCCGACGTTGATCGCCAGGTCGATATAGCCGTCCCGAACCTTGTCGGCCACCGGTATCGCCCAAGACGGAAGAGAACCCGGTGACAGTGGCGGGCCGGGGAATCTCGCCAGAAGCTGTTCCTTTTCGGGGGCTGTCGTATCCCCTTTCCTGGAAAGACCGCGGTTGAGACGGGCTTCCCAATCAGCAAGGTCGACCCACACCTTATCCGGGGGCAGACTGATCCGCCCCTCCCTCTGGACGATGAAGTCGCCCTTGCCGAGCGTCTTGCGCAGGCGGTGAAGGGCTTGCTCGCACGCCGGTTTGGCTTGATCCCCGTCGAGATCGGGCCAAAGCCAGTCATGAATGCTTTCGAGGGGACAGGTCTGGTCGCGCGCCAGGGCGAGAACCCGCAGGATATCGAGGGCACGCGTCGGCGATTTCGATCCGAGATCGAATTGAGTTCCGTCGAGCTCGATCCTGAAGCCGCCCAGTACAAAGATCTTCAGTGGCCATGGCCATTTAGCAGGCCGTCTCATTGGCGGGACGAGACGCCGCGTCTGAATGACCGAATGGCAGAGATCCGCTTCAATTCCGCGGTCAAGTGCATCCGCCAGCAGTTCGGCGAGGAGATCGGGCAGGTTGAGTAGGATTGCAGACGGGTTGACGGCCCTCAGGGCTGCCATGAACTCCGTCAGTTTCTCTTCATAAGCGGCTCCGCCCCTCCATTTCTCTTCAAAAGCGGCAGCGGCAAGAATGCAAATCTTCACCCGTTCCCGCGGGCCGCCGTCCAGCCGATCGACGACATCTGCCAACAGCGAGGCGGCCTCAGCCGGTCTTCTGTCGGCGAGAAGAACCTGGAATTTGGTGACATAATGCGGCCAGCGCTCGACCATCGGCTCGTTCGCCTCTTCGATCGCGGTCATGAACGTGTCGCAATCCCTGTAGGCTTCGACGAAGCTGCCTTGCCGCGCATGCATGGCGGCTCGGCAATCTGCGACTACGGCCACCTGAGTTGTGAAGCGGCTGTCCGCGATTTCGCCGAGCCTTGTCACGAGATCTGCGAAGCCGGCGAAATCATTGCGCAGCTTGAGCAGCAGCTGGAGATGGTAGAGACCGCTGAACTCGACGCTTTTCAGGGCTTCCCTCTCGCCCATCTCGATTGCCTTGCGAAGGGCGTCTTCGGCCGAGGCATATGGAAACCCGCGCCTCGAGAATGAAAAATACCTGCCGCTGGCGGCGCCGAAAGAGACCAACCACATGCCAAGCACCCAAGGCGTCACCTTCGGGTCGTTCAATTCGGAAGCGACGCTGTCGACCGCCTGTTCGAAGATGTCCTGCCGCCCTGACCAGACCGCATGATCAACAAGGGCTTCACTGGCAAGCAATCTCAGGTCAACCGGAACTTCACCAGTCGGATTCGACAGCTGTTGCAGGAGCTCGTCGGCGATCTTCACTCCTGCCTGTGCGGTCTCTTCGTCGGCCTCGCCGTAGTCAACCGCGCGCAACATGCCGACACCAACCAGCATCCGCTCTCTCGGGACAAGATCGGGTTGCCTCCCGCGAAGGATGGCGGCTGCCCTTCGCGTCCACCCGTCCAGGCCCCCGTGCGTCCGCCAGCTGCTTGTCTTTACGAGCACGGCGCGGATTACGGTCAGCCACTGCCCCCGCAAATCGCCGTCCTTCTCGAACGCCTCCCAAGCCCGTGAGAACCATCGCTCGGCTGCGGCGTCGTCAGGAACGTGAGCGGCCCCGATCCAGTGGAGAAGCCAGCCTTCCAGTTCTTCAGCAGGAAATCTGGTGCCCCATTCGATCAAGGTAGCCCTGCGGCCTTGGGACAGCATCGCCTCGGCGTGCTCGATGACCAACTCGCGGGCAAGCGGCCAGGCTTCTGCTTGGAGAGCCATCGATACGGCAGCGTCGACCAATCCTGCGTCGCGCAGGACCCGAGCTGCCCTTTCGCGCAAACTTGCCTGCTCTTCCGGCGGCAGCCGCGCTTCGAAGAGCCTGGACAGGTAGTCGCGCAGGAGGTCGTGGAACTGGAATCCTCCGCCTCTGAGGCCTGTTCGGGTGACCAACAGCTGCATTTGAAAGAGCCGCTCCAGCACCGGGCCGCCGACTCTGGGTCCGAGCAAGGCGTCGGCAAGACCGGAATTGATTTCGGGAAGCAGATTAAGCTTCAACAGGGTGTTCTGGTCGTCGCCTGGAACGTTCTGCAGGAACAGTCTGCCGACCACCTCCTGGAAATTTCCCTGCCCCAGAGGCATGGCGCTCATCAACTGTGGGGTACTTGATTTCTGGTTGGCGATCATGACCAGGCCGACCGCCCACCCCTTGGCGGCGGCGACCTCGATCCCCTTCTCATGGCCTGGTTCCCTGAGACCGACGAGGCAGCGTGCTTCGTCCTCCGAGAATTCCAGTGCCGTCTGGCCGATGACCGGCAGCTTGCCTGCGAGCGCGAGTTCGGCCACGCCCCCACCAGGCAGTGTACGCGATATGCAGATGCACCGGACCGTGTTGGGCAATTCCCGCAGCAGGACAGCCAGAATTTCGCGGAATTCTGGTGTATCGGCACGGTGAATATCGTCGAGGACGATGACCGTGTCCGGCACCATCTGCGCCAAGTAAGCGCGGAAGAACAGACGCGCGAATGCAGCAGCATCCTCCGCATATTCGGTTCCGAAAACAGGAAGGCTGAGTTCCCGCGCCCCAGGCGACATCGCCAGATAGTAGAACAGCCGGGCGATATCCTGGTCCTCGTCATCGACGCGATACCAGACATGCGGAGCCCGCTTTTCCTGGAGGTAATCGATGACTGCGGTGGTCTTCCCGTATCCGCCAGGGGCAGCAATCCAGCACATGCCGGATTCCAGGCACCTGTCGACCAGTGCAGCAATGCGCGGCCGCCGCGAGATTCCCGCGGGTCTTGGCATTGAAAGTTTTGCTATCGTGCCGCCGTGCACCGCCGCATCCAGATCCACCAGGCTGCACTCTTATAGCAGATGATGGGCCGGGTGCGCGTCATTTCAGCATGTAAGCCAAACGTAAGCGCGGCTCGGTCACTGTCGGCATCGTTCCAACTCATGGAGGAAACCATGCCGACCGCAACCGTTCAAACCATCTATTGTGTCCAGCCCGCCACCGGAACCGACTTCGCGGCCAACCAGGCGCTAGTCGACGCCATCATGGGCCTGACGCCGCAATTCATCCAGAACGACTTCGCCGGCAGCCTGCTGCAAGGGATCAAGTCACTGCCAAGCGTTCTTGGAGCGATCGACGCCATACGGGCCGATCCGGACAACCTGTTCATCACCACCGGGACTGAAGGCAATGTCGATGACGCTGTCTGGCCCTCTCCCGGAGCCACCAGGGAAGTCAATGCGGACCAGTCGTTCGAACCTGGCCTCGTGCTGCCGTTCGAGTATAGCCAGAATCTCTCTCTTTGGGATGAAGACGGCCCTCTTAATGGCAACGATCCACTCGGCTCCGTCACCATGGACAAGGAAGAACAAGGCATGGGTCCAATCGCCAAGATCGCCCGCTCAGCGATTGAGGGTTCGGCCTACTACGTCATTTACCGGATTGACTGGCCGCGCGACAGGCATCGGGTGATGTCCACGGTCGCCGACAACACCTCAGCGAGCAGAAAGCAGCGGGCCGTGACCACCCCGTAAGCCATTCGTAAGCTCGGGCAGGTGAGCATTCCGTCTCGCAACAAGTTGATGGAGCAATGACCATGCGTCCCTACTCACTGAACATAAGCCGCATCAAATGTCATTCGACGAACGATTATACAGGTTCTGACGACCTTGTTGGAGTGATGGGTCCTGTTCGCTTCCCGATTGGATCCTTCACTCCGGGAAACGACTACAATCTCGACATCGAACAGATCGTTCCAGCCGGTGAATTCTACCTTAATATTATCGAGACCGACCTTTCAGGCGATGACGAGATAGGGATGATCGACCTGTCCGCGATCATGGATTTCCAAACCGTGAAAAACGTGCAGGGCGCGGATGCCAGTTACGACATCACCATCCTCGTCCAATCCGTATCAGACTAGCTCTAGCATGCGCGATCCGCACTCGAAGCAGGATCGCGCCTGCTCCGCCTTGGATGTCTGGTGCCTCCGGCGAGGGTGGCCTCTCCGCGCCAGGAACTGCTCCGAACTCAAGCTCGGCGAGCGATCCGGTTCCGATCGAGCTTCTTGACATGCATGGATCGGTTCCGGTCGGACCGTTCTTTGAAGACCTTGCAGAGAAGGTCATGGACATCAAAGACGTCTGGGAGCTGTTCCCGGGGCGGAGCGCCCGGCCCTGTAATTTTGGTTCCGAAACGGGAACTCGACAGATGGCTTGGGGTAGCGCCTCCCGACGACGCTTGAGCCTTCCTGCTAGGAATGTGGGGAGGACGCCGCCAACTAGCCCCTTAGACTGCACTCTGGCGGCCAGATAGAATCATGCAGATTATACTCTGCTGAACTGGTTTATTTAAGAGTAATGCCAATAGGCCCATCAGGAGATTGAAATGCTTACTCAAGTAACCGTACCTTACTCTCCCGGCTACGACTATGGAAAAGGTGTCGATCTTGCGACGGGTAGTCCGATGGGTCATGTCGTCGATGGCGCATTTTCCGGCGTCGACGATGCAATGGGGTCCATATCTTCATTCGACATACGCCGTATTCACACCACCGCCGAACTCGAAAAGTCGCTGAGCATCAATGTCGAAGCGAGCGGCGGGTGCGGGTGCTTCTCCGCGTCCGGAAGGTTTGACTTCGCCCAAAGTTCCAAGATCCAGAGCAGTTCCCTGTTCCTGCTCATCTCCGCCAAAGTAACGCTGCCCTTTCACGGCATCGACGAACCAAAGCTGAGCGGCTCGGCGGCGGCGATATCGAGCAATCCCGAGCTCTTCCAATCACGCTACGGGAACATGTTCGTGAACGGGGTAGGACGCGGCGGGATGTTCCTGGCCGTCCTGCAGATGGATACAGCCAGTTCCGAGGAGGCCCAAGCCGTTTCGATGGAGTTGTCGGGGTCCTACGGGCTGTTTTCTGCCGACGCCAAGATGAAAATGGCAGAGGCATTTCCATGAAGACGTGCGCACGACCGTCTACCACGAAGGCGGCCCGATCAATCTGATCATGGGGGACGTAACGGATCCCAGCCAGATGTATGGGCTTCTCCAGCAATGGCTGAACGCATTCCAGACCGATCCGAACGCCAATGCCGTTCCTTATTTCGTCACCCTAGCTCCAATCTCCATCGCAGATGGACCGATCCCGCCGAACGCAGCGCAGGTCCGGCAAGCCCAGGATGTTCTGGTTGAGTGCGCGAAGGAGCGCAGCAGCCGGCTAGACCAGATGAACCTGATGGACTTCATTACGCTCAATCCAGGCAAGTTCACCTTCACGGCACCGACAACCCTGCAGATGGTTCAGGAGGCATTCCGTGGTTTCCAAGTCGATATAGACATCATCGCGCAAGCCGCCGCCGCGGCGATCAACGATCCTAAAACAGCGTGCCTGCCGGTTGATTTCGCCGCGAAGCAGACGCCGGCCCGGCGTTTCCCGCAAGGGCTGACGCCCGATCCATTTCCGGAAGGCGCGAAGGGGCTGAAAAGCGTTTATGCAGACAAGGGAAAAATGATGGTCAGCCGCGACGCGTTGTTGAGCGGGATGCGAGAACTAGAGCCAGACGGCCCCGCCAAGACCGGGTTTGATATTGGCGTCGCGATGCCCGGAGCAGACACGCTATGGGGCCCGGGAAAGCAGCTTTTCATGGATGGCCTTGATGCTGACGAGCGCGTTGGCTGCGAGGATTCAGCGTTCTTCATTGTCGCCCGGAATGCGCAACTCGGCCTCGCGACCGTCGGCGCGAAGATCGCGGAGAAGACCTCGACGGATGCCTTTAAGGCTGCCCGCACTGCAGAGCCGCCCGGCATGTACACTCTGGGCTTCGACATCGCCTCGGGCCTCTTCGGCGACGCGAGGCTCGGCGCGCGCGGCCACACCGCACGGGGCCCCGGATCCCTGGGGATCAGGGCAGCCCTCGACCCGAGAGGTCAGCGCGGCTTTGATGCAGCGATGACGCTGTACTCGGTTGCCTGACGACGGGAGCGTCTGATCAACAGGCCAGAGAGCACATTCTCGTTTCACTGCTCAAGCCTGTCAGGCACCGAAAACCACCAGATCGGCCAGCTTGAAGATGCGAGCGCAGGCTTGATTGGAACGGCTGGAGACTCGGCGCCCGTCGGTTCAATGCGTCAAATTTTCGTCTGGACGGGCTGCTGAGCCCAATGGGATCATTTCTGGTTCGGTGAGCGGGATGTGCAGAAACGCACCATCCCGTGATTTTGCCAACTCGCGCCGGGCGTTCGTTATGGCCGGTCGGTTCGCCAACCGAGCCGCGACTCGATGCGGCGCGCACTGATCTTGACCATCGTAATCAAATCCGGGTTCTTTTGCTTCAGCTTCACATCCGGGACGACGATCGAGATCGTGGCACGGCAGGCTCCTTGGTTGTCACGGATGGGAGCCGCAATGCAGGCAACTGAAAAGTCAGATTCACCAGCCTGGATCGACAGGCCCTGCTCCAGTGCTGTGGCGGCCGCCCGAGCGAGCACATCCTCGTCCGTCTCGGCGCGTCCGGTCGGAGATGCGATCGCGGATCGAGCGAAAATGGCGCGGCGTTCGGCTTCCGGCAAATGGCCGACGAGCAGCCGACCCGACGCGGTCCAGTTCAGCGGCGTCCGGGTCCCGACGCGAGATGTAACCTGGAAATGATCTTTGCCCTCTTCCATCGCAAGCACGACCATATGGTCACCGTCACGGCCGCATAGCTGGATCGTCTCTTTCGAACTCTGAGCCAGTTCGTGCATCTCCTGCGTTGCCACGTTGAGCAGGTCCAATGTGCGAGCGTAGGTCAGGCCGTACTGATAGAGCCGCGGACCCAGCCAGAGCAGGCCGCCGTCCTTGCGGTCCAGCAGTTCCTTTTCGACCAGATCGTCGACGATGACGTAGATCGTCGACAGGGGGGCGCCGATGTCGTGCGCAATCTCATATGCAGTTGCTGGCCGCCCCTGCTTTTGCAGATAGTCGAGTATCTGCAGCGCACGGTCGATACCGCTGGTGCGCGAGCGGCGGGGTTCCCGCGGGTCTTCGGCGGGGTTCAGGTGCAGGTCGGGCGCTATCGTGGGCATGGCATTCTCGGTTTTGCGGGCACTGTAAGGCAGCCGGGGCATTTACCACAGCCAGCCTCAATCCGGCCAGTTGAGGATCGCAGCCTCGCGGGCCATGAGACGCTCGTTCCATGGTGTGGCGATGATCGCATTCGACTTGCGCGCGCCATCAAGCTCCTCGGCAAGCCGTGCCGCCACAATGAATTCTTCGTCGGGATGCAAATTGCATGGATCGAGGAAGAAATAGCCGTGCTCGACTTCATGATCGCGGACGACCACCGGCGGATTGCCAGCTGCCAGCCGGTCGGCCAGATCCCAGGCTGTAATGCGCGATTCGGCGGCATTCACCCACACCTTCAAGCGATCGAGCGGATTGCTGGTCGGGTCGGGTACGATAGCGGCGGTGACGCCAGGCCGCCCCTCGAGTGCTTGCGCCCAGCAGTCGAGCGCTCGGCGTTCGCGAGCGCGAATACCCTCATGGTCACGCGTTTTCCAGGCCTGGAGAGCAGCGAGCGCACCGACGATGCCTTCCTTGCCGACCTTCATGCCGCGCCCGATGCCCCGGTTCTGCAAGTAGACGTCGCGCACCCGCGCCTTCGTGCCTGCGACGATACCGGATGTCGGGCCGCCCAGGAATTTGTGACCCGAATACAGCACCAGATCGGCTCCGCTGGCGAGAAAGCCCGCCAGATCGTATTCGGACGCTGCGTCGACGATGACCGGGACCCCGCGTGCACGGGCGGTTTCGACGAACATCTTCAGCGGGATTTGCCCATACTCGACGACATGGTGCGACACGACGTAGATTGCTGCAGCAGTGCGCTCGGTGATAGCGCCTGAGAGCTGATACGCCGAGGCGCTGGTCGCCTGACCGACCGGCACGACCTTGGCGCCGGCGAGACGGATCGCCTGTTCGATCGGTGCGCCGTAGCTGACCATGTGGCCGGACTGGATGACGATCTCGTCTTTCAGTCCAGCGGTATCCGGCAGCCGTTCGATCGCGGCAAGGTCCGGGCCCGTCATGCTGGCCGCCACGGCCAGGCTGATTGCCGCGGAACAGGAGGCGGTGATGAAACCGGCCTCCGCGCCCGTCAATTCGGCGATCACGGCGCTGGCCTTGCGATGCAGATCGGCCATTTCGACAAACTCGGTGAGAATGCCGGACACAGCCTCGACAGCCGTGGGAACGACAATGGAGGCGCCGAGCGAGGTCATCGTGCCTGAGACGTTGATGACGGGCCTGAGGCCCAACTGGCTGCGGATATCTTCGACAGGCATGGTCTTGTGCTCCGACTATTCGATGCGACTAATCAACGGCGATGACGGCTTCAATTTCGACGCTGATCCCTCCCGGCAGTGATCCGTGACCGACCGCAGAGCGGGCATGGGTGCCGCGCTCGCCGAAAACGTCAATGAGCAGGTCCGAGCAGCCGTTGATCACTGCGGGGTGATCGGCGAAATCCGGCGTGGCGTTTACCATGCCGAACAGCTTTACCACACGTCGCACGCGGCACAGATCGCCGAGCGCTGCGTGCATGACGGCAATGAGGTTGACACCGGTCAGCCGCGCATGGGCATAGGCCTGATCCACGGTCACGTCGGCACCGACCTTGCCCGTATAGACCCGGCCGTCGGCCTCACTCGGCCCCTGGCCGGACAGGAACAGCAGCTTGCCCTCCTGCACGTGTGTGACAAAATTGGCGATCGGCGGCGGCGCCTCGGGCAGCGTTATTCCAAGCGCCAAAAGCCGGTCGTAGGGCGTGCTTTCCGGTCGCTTCATGAGCTCGGAAAAAGTCATACACAAACTCCAATCAGATCGTTTTTTGGTTGTGCCGGATGCAGGCCACGTGATGCCCGCCGCCGATATCGTCGACGGGCGGAATGATCCCGGCGCAGGCAGCAATTGCGTCCGGACAGCGGGTGCGGAAGACGCAGCCGGAAGGCGGGTCAATCGGGCTTGGAATGTCACCACGCAAGGCGACGTGAGTGCGTCGGCGGGTCGGGTCGGGCACGGGTGCTGTCGCCAGCAATGCCTTGGTGTATGGGTGCCGCGGCGCGGCGTAGAGAAGACGGCTCGGACCACGCTCCATGACGCGGCCGAGATACATCACCACCACTTCGTCGCAAAGGTATTCGACCACCGAGAGGTCATGCGCGATGAACAGCAGCGTCAGGCCGAGCCGCTTTTGCAACTCACCGAGCAAGTTGAGCACCTGCGCCTGCACCGACACGTCAAGCGCCGAGACCGGCTCGTCGGCGACGACGAATTCCGGCTCGACGGCGAGCGCGCGTGCAATGCCGATGCGCTGGCGCTGGCCGCCGGAGAATTCGTGCGGGTAGCGCGTGGCGTGATCAGGCGACAGGCCGACCAGGGTCAGCAGTTCGGCGACCCTGTCGGCACGTCGCTTGCCTCGCGGAAAGCCGCGCGCGTCGAGTGCCTCGCCGATGATGGCGGCGATGCGCATGCGCGGGTTGAGGCTGGAGAATGGATCCTGGAACACGATCTGCAGCTTTTGCCGATAGCCGCGCATTTCACGTGCGGACAGCGAAAACAGATCGACGCCGTCGAACAGCGCTTTGCCTCTGGTCGGCTCCACCAGCCTGAGGATGGCGCGCCCGGCGGTGGTCTTGCCGGAGCCGGACTCGCCGACCAGCCCGACCGTCGAGCCGCGTCCGACATCGAAGCTGACATCCTCGACAGCATGAACGATGCGGCCATTGCGGGCGGGAAAGTGCTTTGTCAGACCCTGCACGCTGAGCAATGGCGCAGTCGCCGCACGACTTGGTATCACCCCGGCGCTCACAGCTCTGCACTCCTGATGCAACGGGAAGCGCCGTGCAGTCCTGCCGGCATCAATGGCGGCGGTGCCGCGCGACAGGGCGCAATGGCGAAGTCACAGCGCGGCTCGAAGGCGCAACCCGGCGGCAATGCGGTGATCGGCGGCACGCTGCCGGGAATGGAATAGAGCGCCCGGCGCTTGCCGTCGTCACCGATGTCGCGCGCGGCATTGGGCGTGCAGGCCAGCAGCCCTCTCGTGTAGGGATGGCGCTGGTGCGCAAACAGGTGGTTGACCGGTGCCTGCTCGACGACACGGCCGCCGTACATGACGACGACATCATGGGCGATCTCGGCGACGACACCGAGATTGTGGGTGATGAAAAGGATCGACATGCCCATCTCGACCTGCAGGCGACGCAAGAGATCGAGGATCTGCGCCTGGATGGTGACGTCGAGGGCCGTAGTCGGCTCGTCGGCGATCAGCAGCGACGGACTGCAGGCGAGTGCCATGGCGATCATGACGCGCTGGCGCATGCCGCCGGACATCTGGTGCGGATAGTCGTCGAGCCGCGAGACGGCGTCCGGAATCTCGACATGCTTCAGCATGGCGAGCGCACGGCTGCGCGCTTGCTCCCGGGTCACCGGCTCGTGCAGCGCGATCATTTCGCCGATCTGATCGCCGACCGTTAAGAGCGGGTTGAGGCTGGTCATCGGCTCTTGGAAAATCATCGCGATTTCCCGACCGCGGACCTTGCGGAATTCCTTCTGGGTAAATCCGGCGAGGTCGTGGACACGCTCCTGCCGATCGCGGAACAATATCTGGCCGCCGGCGATCCTTCCGGGCCGTGACAGCAGGCCCATGATCGACAGGCTGGTCACCGACTTGCCGGAACCGGATTCTCCGACCACGGCCAGAGTCTTGCCGTGCTTCAGGTCGAAGGTGACGCCATCGACCGCCTTGGCGGTAAGACGGCGGGTCTGAAACCAGGTCCGCAAGTCCCGAACCGACAGGATGACGTCGCTGGCGATCGCGCCGCTCATGATTTCCACCCGCAATGCGGACAGACGTGCACACTGCCCGCAGAACCTTCCGGCGGCAGGTGGCGGTGGGCAATGATCGCCTCGGCACCGAGGATAGCGTGGCGAGGCTCGAACAGCCGGTGCAGCGTACTTGTCGCCCCTTGCGAATCCTTCACGGTGAGCTCGGCGTCGGCGAGGTCGAACAAAGTGAATTCTGCCGGCCTGCCCTTTTCCAGCAGTCCGTCGGCGGGCAACCGGATGGCGCGGCGCGGCGCCGTCGTCGAGGCCGTCACCACATCGTCGAATGCCATGCCGAGCGACAACAGCTTCGACATGGTGGTTGCCATATCCCACACCGCGCCGTCGAGCGAGCGGTTGTGCAGATCGGTCGAGATCGTCTTCGGCGGCAGACCGCGCTCGAGCGCCGCCTTGGCGACATCGAAGGAGAACGAGGCGCCGCCGTGGCCGACATCAAGCACAATGCCGCGCTGCGCCGCATCCTCGGCGAGCCGATAAAGATCGTCGTCCTCGATGATCGAGCCGCCGGCCTTGCCATTGAAGCAATGAGTGACGATGTCGCCTTCGCTCAGCAGGCCGAGAACATCGTCATAGAGTGGCGGCGGCTCACCAACGTGCACCATCAGCGGCAGCTTGAGGATGCGGCTGAGCTTCTTCGCCAGCCGGACCGGCGTCAGGTCCCAGCCGCCGGTAATGACGTGGCTGGCACGCACCTTCAGTCCGACGATGACGTCGCGGTTGGCCTCGACGGTTGCAATGGTGCGGTCGATGTCGATCGAGCGCATGTCGGTCAGCTCGCTGACACGGTTGCAGGCGACGAGACCGATCGAACCTATGTTCAGGAACGCGTATATATTCTCTCGCGCCGGCTCTATAATGAACTCGCGAAAGCCGTGGAAATTGGCTTCGCCGGCTGAGCCGGCATCGACCATCGTGGTGACGCCTCGGGCGGCGCCACATTGCTGCGGCCGCAGCGAAATGTCGGTGCCGCCGTACCAGACATGCACGTGAAGATCGGTCCAGCCGGGCGACAGGAACGCGCCATTGGCGTCAAGCATCGTCACATCCTCGCCGGCGGCAATGGTCGAACCGGTTTCGGCGATACGGCCATCCTTGCCGATCAGCACGTCGATCGTCTGGCCAAACTCGCCGCCGAAGCCGACTGGTTTTGCGCCCCGGATCAACAGCGGCCTTTCGGTTTGGGAAGAGCGATTGCTGAACATCAGATGTCCTTTGCGAGACGAGGGTCGAGAAGATCGCGCAAGCCGTCGCCGACGAGCTGCAGCGACAGCACGGTGATGACGATGGCGCCGCCCGGAAACATCATGATCCAGCCGGCCTGATCCATGTATTGACGGCCGGTGGCGATCATTGTGCCCCAGGTCGGGATGTCGGGCGATATGCCAACGCCGAGGAAGGACAGACCGGCCTCGGCCAGGATGGCGTTGGCGAAGATGAAGGTTGCCTGCACCAGCAATGGAGAGGTGACGTTGCGCAGTACGTGCCGCACCAGGATAATCGGCGTCGGCACGCCGAGTGCGCGGGCCGCCTCGACATAGGGCAGTTCGCGAATGACCAGCGTCGAGGCGCGCACGACGCGTGCGAGCCGCGGCGCATAAACCACACCGAGGGCGACCACGACATTGACGGCGGTGGCGCCAAGTGCCGCCACGAGTGCAATTGCGAGCAATATGTCGGGAAAAGCCATCATGGCGTCGATCAACCGCGACACCGGCGCGTCGAGCCTTCTGAAGAAGCCGGAAGTCAGTCCCAAAACGACACCGATGATCGAGGCGAAGATCACGACAGCAAAGCCGACCGCCAGCGAAGTGCGCGCGGCGTAGAGCGTGCGGGTAAAGATATCGCGCCCGAGATCGTCGGTGCCGAACAGGTGGTCGAGGCTCGGCGGATGCAGCCGACTGGCAATGGAGAGCTTAGTCGGTGCGTAGGGGGCGATGACCGGCGCGAGGATCGCGGCGAGCACGATGGCGATCAGTACGGCGATGCCCACCGCCGCCGTCGGCCGCGTCATCAGCCGCGAAAGCATATTTGGCTCCGCCTGGAGCGGCACCGAGATAGCGGCCATCAGTAGCGAACCCTCGGATCGACAGCCAGATAGAGCATGTCGATGGCGAAATTGACCAGGACGTACAGCCCGGCAATGACCAGCAGCGCGCCTTGGATAACCGGATAGTCGCGCCGTAACACCGCCGAGACGACCAAGCTGCCGACGCCGGGCAGGCCGAACACCGTCTCGGTCACCACCGCACCGGAAATGAGCAGTGCCGCGGTCAGGCCGATGACGGTGAGGATGGGGATCAAGGCATTTCTGAAGGCATGCTTCAGCACCACACGCCATTCGCTCATGCCTTTGGATCGGGCGGTCCGCACATAGTCGTCATTGAGCACGTCGAGCATCGAGGCACGCGTGAAGCGGGTGATCAGTGCCGAGCTTATGAGACCGAGCGCCAGCGCCGGCAGCACCAGATGGTCAAGCCGGTCGGCAAACGAAGCTCCCGGCCCGCCATAGCCAGATGTGTCGAACCAGCCGAGCTTCACGGCGAAGAACTGAATGAACACAAGGCCGAGCCAGAAGCTCGGCACGCTGGCTGCGAACATGGCAATGGTGGTTGCTGCCTGGTCGAAGATAGAGCCGCGCTTATAGGCCGACAGGATTCCGACCGGCAGCGCGATGAGCGTTGCGATTACCAGGGAGAAGACGGTGAGAAAAAACGTCGGTTCGGCGCGTTGGGCGAGCGCGGTCGTGACCGGCTCGCCGAGGAAGATCGACTGGCCGAAGTCGCCTTGGACGACATCGAGAACGTAGCGCCCGAACTGTTCGAGGATGGAACCGTCGAGCCCGAGCTTGGACCGCAGCGCGGTTATATCGGCGGCGGTGGCGTCTGGACCCAGCATAACTGCCGCCGGATCGCCGGGCGTCACCCGTACGATGACGAACACGATGGTGACGACCAGCGCCATGACGACGATCATGCCGAGAAGTCTGTTGAGGATTGAGTGCAGCATCGGCGTTATAGCATCCCTGAGCAACCATCGAACGGTTTGCTGGGCGCCGGCTTTGTCGGCCGGCACCCGGTCGCCTGTCGTTGAGTGGAGGCGGAAAGCAGGACCGTCTCAGTTGCCTTCCAGATAAGCGTTCCAGAAATAGGGCCATGGCGCCGGCGTCACGGCTTTCAGCTTGGGGGCCTGGGCGGCCAAGGCGTTGAAGTCGCCGACCTTGAACGCTGGAACCTCGTCGTAGATCGCCTTCTGGACATCTGCGAACAGCGCGACGCGCTTGGCCGGATCGGCTTCGGCGTTGAACGCCTCAAGCACCTGGTGCTTGCGATCCGAAACCCACCAACCCGGAGAGGAGTCCGACATTATGCCGGTCAGCGACGGCTCGGGCAGGAACGGACTGTGGCTAATGTAGATGTCCCACAGCGCCGGGTCGGTGCGGTTCTTGGTCAGCGTCGCCCATTCGACCACGTCGAGCTGGACCTGGAAGCCGGCGGCTTTCAGATACTCGGCCGCGACCTGCGCCAGCTTGTAGTGGAACTCGTATTGGCGGCTGGTGAGGATGCGCAAAGGCTTGCCGTCATAGCCGGCTTCCTTCAGCAGCGCCGCAGCCGCCTCAGTGTCGCCATCGGGCTTGTAGGGCTCGGTGCCGGCGTCCGTGTGCCAGGCAAAGCCTTCGGGATACATGTCGCCGTCGGCTGCGAAGAACTCCTTCGATCCGAATGCGGCGAGCAGCATGTCGTTCGGCGCCAGCGCTGCTTGTATCGCCTTGCGGATGCGAATGTCGGAATTCAGCCCCTGCTTGGTATTGAGGACGAATACCGGCCAACCGAACGGCTTCAAGATGACCGGCTGGGTCTTGCCACCCGAGATCTTGTCAAAGGACTCGACCGGCAGCGAGTCAACATAGGCGAACTGGCCGGAGACAGCGCCTTCGACGCGCGTGTTCGCATCGGGAACCGGCACGAAACGGATTTCGTCGAGATACTGTTTTCTGGCGCCACCATAGCCGTTGGGTTCGCCGTCGCGCGACTTGTAGCCGTCGAACCGGGCAAGCTGGATGTACTGGTCCGGCTTGCGTTCCTTCAACATATAGGGGCCGGTACCGACGAAGCTGGTCAGCGGCTCCTGTCCCACGTTTTCGGACGGGATGATGATTGCGGCCGCATTGTTGAGTGAGAGCAGCGACAGAAGTGGCGCGAACGGCTTTTTCAGGGTGAGCTTGACGGTGTGGTCGTCAACGGCGTCGACCGTGGCGATGACTTCGGCTGCCTGCTTGCCGCGCGTGGCAATCTTCATCCAACGCTGCAGCGAAGCGACCACGTCGGCCGAATTCATATCGCTGCCGTCGTGGAACTTAACGCCGGTTCTGAGCGCGATGGTGTAGGTACGGCCATCCGGTGAAATCTGTGGCATTTCGGCGGCCAACAGCGGCGTGATGCCCCAGTCCTTGTCGAAGGTATAGAGCGTCTCGTAGATGTGCTGCGTGACAATGCCAACCAGATCGGCGGTCGAGGCCATCGGATCCAGTGTCGGCGGCTCCCCAATGGTCGCCACATCAATCACTCCACCTCTAGCGGGCTCGGCCCAGGCAGCGCCTGTCGCCGGCAGCATAAGCGCGGCGAGTGAAGCGACGATTTGCAAAAAACGCTTCATCTTGGTTCCCTTCGCTCTGTTCCATAGTAATGGAATTTATATCCTAGTTACGGACGAAGTAAACGCATCCGAATATGATGTCGTCAAGCTTTTTTCGCCCAGAGGACGTCGCGCGGCTGGAGTCGCTGATGATCCTCGTGCGCCAAGGCGTGGCCTCGCCGTAAGGCCTGCATCACCCGATCGCCCAGGCGCCTAGGCCGCGTGGTGGGATATCGGTGGCGGCGCGCTGAACCTGCTGTCTGCCGCCAGCGCACTGCTAAGCAGTCCTGAGCTCGCGCGATCGAACTCAGGTCCATGGAACACCGCCTCACCCGACGACGACTTTACGACCGCGCTGATCCTCGCCGGTTGGTCGCCTGGCAAGTAGCAGGCGACATGGCCACGTCAGTCCATACGATCAAGCTGGCATTAGCGGCTTGACGCGATCGACAATGGCGGCGACCGCTTCCTTCGGGCTCTTGCGACCGAGGACGGCGAGCTGAACCTCCTCGAGAAACGTCGACTGAGCGCGAGCGGCTTCGGGAAAAGCCGGAAAGGCCGGTCGCGCCTTGGCAAGGGCGGCTGCCTCGACCGTCGCCTGTGGCAGCGCCCCGGCGAACGACGGCTCGGCATAGGTCGAAGCGCGGACGGGGCCATTGCCGTTGCGCGCCATGTCGAGTGTGGCGGCCTTGCTCGCTACGAAGCGGATGTAGCTCCAGGAGAGCCTCTTGTCCGCCGAATTGGCGGGAATGGCCATTGCCCAGGATTCGACGACTGGGTGCATTTCCTGACCGGTGCCGAGGGTCTTGGAGCCGGGAAACTCGATCGGCTTGATCTTTCCCGGCGCAGTCGACTGTTCCTTGCTGTTGAGCTGCGCGTAGCGGGCGAAAGGCAGCACCGCGAAGGCAGCGCGTCCCTGCTGCATCCACGTCGCCATGTCGTCGTTGCGCGTTGTGGCGTAGCTGCGGGGAAGCGCCCCGGCCTTGAAGAGGTCGGCGAGCACGGACAGGCCCTTTTCCATCGCCTCCGGATCGGGAACCACCTTGAACTGCTTGTCGATGAAATCACCGCCGAACGCGCGGGCGAACATGACCGGGAAGACGGCGAGGTCGCTCGCAAGGATCATGCCGACGGCCGGCGTACCAGACTTGGAGGTGAAGGTCAGCTTCTTCGCCTGCTCGACCAGCTCCTCCAATGTGTTCGGTGGCGCCGAAATGCCGGCCTCCTGAAGCAGCTCCTCGTTGTAGAAAAGCCCCTGCGTGGCATGGCGCACGGGGATGCCGACGAGCTTGCCGCCGACGGTCATCGATTGGCGCAGGCCCTCGGCGATATCGTCGAAATCGTCGATCGGCTCGGCTTTCTTGAGGTCGTCGAGCGGCTCGAACAGCGAGGCGATCTGCGACGTCATGCGGTTGTCGATGACATAGCCGACGTTGAAATCGGTCTCGCTCAGGCTCGCCTCCCGGAATAACCGGTCCTGGAGCGGATTGCTGTCAAGCGTAGTCCAGGAGATCTGGGCGTTGTTCTTGTCCTCCCAGGGCTTGATGACATTGCCGGCGGCGCCGGTCGTCAGGTTGGCTTGGTGGACGCGATGGCAAAGCACGTTCAGCGTCTTTACCTGGGCATGGGCCAACCGACCCAATGCGCCCGTCGCGCCGGCGGCCATCGCGGTCGTCAGCAGGGCTCTGCGTGTCATGTGCAAAGGCATTGTCTTCCTCCCTTTCTCGGTGACGTCGTCACCCCTTGGTCGCGCCGGCGGTCAATCCGGCGACCAGAAACCGGTTCATCAGGACCACGAAGACGAGAACCGGCAGCAATTGGACGGTAGAGGCCGCAAAGAGCACGCCCCAGTCGACGCCGTCGATCGAACTGATCATCTCCGAAAGGACCAGAGGCGCGGTCTTGGCGTGGTTGGCGGTGAAGATATAGGCGAACAGAAACTCGTTCCACGCGAAGACGACTACGAAGACGGCGACGGCGAGCATGCCGGGCGCTACGAGCGGCAAGATGATCTTGACAAGGATCGTCAGCGGCCGCGCGCCATCGAGGACAGCCGCCTCGTCGAGTTCGCGCGGTACCTGATCGATGAACGTGCGCATCAAGAGCGTGCCGAGCGAGACAAAGAACGTCGCGTAGAGCAGGATCAGCACCAGATGGGTGTCGTTGAGCCCGAGCCGATTGACGACCGGGAACAGTGGCAGCGTCACGACGATCGGCGGGATCAGCCGCGATCCGATCAGAAACATCACCGATCCTTCCAGGAAACGGACGCCCCGATAGCGTGAGTAGGCAAAACCGGCGAGCATACTTGCCATGACGGCAAGCGCCGTCGCCCCGGTGGTGATGATCAGGCTGTTGACGAGCCCGTCGAAAAAGGCCGGCCAGCGCTGCCACAGCGAGGCGTAGTGCTCCAAGGTCGGTTCGAAGAAGAGCTCCGGTGGAACCGCGAAAATCTCGCGACCGGGTTTGAACGACGAGAGCACGATGAAGCCGATCGGAAACAGTGACCAGACGACGATTGCCGCAACAGCGAGCATCTTTCCGGCACCGATGGCGAGACGCCTAGAACGCATTGGCCAGGGATTCCTTGCGCAGCCGCCATACATAGCCAGTCGCAAGCAGCAGCGAGATGACGACCATCATCCACGCCGTCGCGGCCGCCGTGCCGAACGAGTTGTAGCGGAAGCCTTCCTGATAAAGATAAACGGAAACGACCTCGGTCGTGCGTGCCGGGCCGCCCTGGGTCAGGAGCCAGACCTCGGAAAAGAGGCGGAAGGCGAAGATGTAGCGGAAGAGCAGCGCGATGAGCATCGCTGGCGCCAGGAGCGGCAGCGTGATGTTGCGGAAGAGCTGGAACGCATTGGCCCCGTCGGTGCGCCCAGCCTCGTAGAGCTCCTTCGGAACCGCGAGTCGTGCCGCATAGAGGATGATGAATGTGAATGGCAGGTGCAGCCAGATCGTGAGCAGGCCGACGAGGACGAGGCCGTGGGAAGGGATGAACGTCCAGTCGAGCGTCGGCAGACCGGTGTATCGCAGCATTAGCGTGATTGGGCCGACGTCCGGATCGAACAGGAAGCGCCACATTGCGACCGCCGTCACCTCGCTGATGGCGTAGGGAGCGAGCACCACGACGAGCATGACGCGCTGGAGGGGAAGCCCGGAAGCGAAAAGCAGGGCCAGGCCAAGGCCGAGCAGCAGTTCGATGTGAACCGCCACGGCGACGACGAGGACGGTGTTCCAGACCGAACACCAAAAATAGGGATCGGTGAGGACGCGGATGTAGTTATCGAACCCAACGAAGGTTGCCGATTGGCCGAATGACGAGGCTTCGAAACTCAGCCACAGGACGAAGATGGCGGGGAGCACGATGATCCCAAGCACCAGGAGGTGTACGGGCGTCGCATAGAGGTAGGCAGGCGAAAACGCGAAGCGCCGCCTCTTGGTCTCGCCAGCCGCTTCCGCCGTCCCCTCCCCCCTGTGGCCGACGGATGCCTCGGAACCAAATGCCATTGCTCCTCCCTGAGCGGTTGCGCGTCAGCCGTCCCTGGCGGCAAGTGGAACGGTGCCCTCCACCGTTGTCCTGTACATCACCCGGCGATATCCGGGATAATCGTTGATGGCGGTGTGCAGGACATGGGGATTGTTCCACATACCGAGCGTCTTCGGTTCCCAACGCAGCCTGCAGTTGAACTCGGGCCGGACAGCCCGCGCCATCAGGAAGTCGATCATCGGCTTGCTTTCTTCCTCCGTCATCCCCTTGAAATTGGTCATCACGCTGCTGACGAAGACATAGCGCCGGCCAGTCTCGGGGTGGCGACAGATCACAGGATGCTCGACGACGGCATTCTCGATCGCCTCGACATCGGCCTTGACGCCGAGCCGGCTGTGGGCCGCGTTGATGGCGAAGACCCCGCGGCCGCTATGGACGCCCGTCAGGCCTTGCAGGATCTCGACCAGCCGCGGCGAAAGCGAGTCATATGCCTTCTCGAGGCTGGAGAAGCAGGTGTCGCCGCCAACCGGCGGCACCTCCTCACCGTAGAGGATCGTAATGCCCGGCGGCTTCGGTAGCCAGGCGAGGTCCATGTGCCAGTCCTCGCCGATCACCTTGCCCGTGTCGTCCGGCTCGCGCACGAAGCGCACGATATCGTTAAAGCCGTCGATCGGCGTGTGCACCGGATTGCCGCTAAATGGTCCGAACCGGCGGGCGACCTTGTGGACGCCGGCGGCGTCAAGCTCCTGATCGCGCACGGCGAGCGCATGATACTTGTAGAGCGCGCGGCGAACGTCCTGGAAGGCATCCTCGCTCGCGCTCGCCAGATCGATCCCACGAATTTCTGCACCGAGCGCTCCAGTGAAGGGGCTGACCTCGAAACGAGTGAATGCGTCATCGCGCAGCACGTGATCCTCCCTAATACGCGCCTCGTCGCCATCATGGGCTGACTTACCTGCAAGTAAGTAACTTGAAAGCCAAAGGCTGTCAACTCACCCTCGCTTTGATCCACTGGATGTCTAGCCTCGACCCGAGCCCTTCCCCGCATCATGCCAAGCGGCGCGGATGATCGCGGCGAGCGCTGCGAAGGTCCTGGCGACCTCGTCGAAGCTTCCGGTGTCCTGCGTCATTGGTGGACAGGACAGAAGGGTAATGCGCAGCATGTGCACGAGCTCGTCGCTGAGTGTGTGGGAGGAAAGCTCTCCGTCCTTCACCGCCTGGTCTACCGCATGACGCAGGCTCTGATCATAGACCCGGTTGACGCGCTCCAGGGCACGTTCCGCTGGTTCGCCGAGAACCGGGAGGTCGTGGCGAAGGCGCGAAAGCGGGCTCCACATATTGCGGGCTCCCTTCTCAGCATTGAAACGTTCGTAGAAACGGCGCAGATCCTCGAGCTGCATATCGAGACGGTCGAAGAACCGGATATCGGGGGTCGTCCAGAAGCGCTTGATGCGGGCCTCGGCGTTGGCGGCGAAGTCTGCGATCAATTCCTCCATCAGCTGACGCTTGTTGCCGAAGTGATGATGGATGTTGGCGCGCGTCGTGCCGATTGCCGTCGCTATATCGCCGAAGCTGAAACCATCGTGGCCGCGTAGGACATAGAACTCGGCCGCGACCTCTTTGATTCTGGTCCGCGTAGAGTGCGCCTCGTCACCGGGAGATCCTGAAATGTTGGCTCTCATATCCCTTCCGAAATTCATGCCGCTCGCTGCCGCGACGATCACTATGCCGGAACGAGCCGCAACCGCCCACCGACCGGCACCAGACGCGATCAGCGTTGCTATCACAAATTGCCATGCGATGTACCCGTCGTACTAGAGTCTCTTTCTACGCACTGGCGGAACTAATATGGGCCAGGTGCAGACATTCGCGGTGGGGCGGGTGAGTAGATACGGGAACGCGTATATCGACCTTCAACCTGGTTCGCGCCCTTGACTGATATTACGGGTCAAAAGGGCAATGACCTTGCTGGGGCCACGCCACAAACTCAGGCAGTGGATAGCGGCTGCGCATCGGCTGCGCCGATCACTTCTCTCATCGTCACGATGGTGCGAAACGCCTTCACGTTCGAATCGGCGTGGAAGACTTCCCGCGTGAAGACATCGTACGCCTCCATCCCTGGCAATTGCAGGAGGAGCACGAAATCGGTTTCACCGGTGACATACCAAGCCTGACGAACCTCCGAGCGCCCGCGAAGCTTGCCGATGAAGGCGTCCAACTCGACAGCGCTCTCCCGTTCCAGGGAAACGAGCACATGGATGGTTAGCGGCAGGCCCACGGCCCCCGGGCGAACGACGGCAATGTCTGCTGCGATCACGCCATCCTTCCGCAGCCGGCGCAGGCGGCGCAGAACCGCGCTCTGGGAAAGCCCGACCTGCTCGGCGAGACGCCGCGCCGGGATCTGGTTGTCGCGCTGAACCAGCGACAGCAGCACATAGTCGAAGCGATCGAGGACGGCAGTTTTCGTCATGAGGACAGGCATGTATGACGAAATCAGGCAGGCGAGCAACGATAATAGGCGCCAACCGGCGTGGTTTCCGGGATAGAACTTCGCCTCATGGCCATAGACACACAGCCGGGCCTTGACCCTGATCAGATCGCGGCGCTGTTACAGCGCCTGTCGCCATTTTATGCACCGACACCGTTGCTCGACCTGCCAAACCTCGCTGCGAGCCTGGATGTGGCCCAGGTGCTTGCCAAGAACGAGGGACACCGTGCCCTGGGCAGCTTCAAGTCCCTCGGCGGCACTTATGCTGGTCTGTGTGCTCTGGCCCGGGCTACCGGGATGGATATCGACGAATTGCTCGATCCAGAGCGGGCCAGGACGCCGTTGCCGGCGTTAATCACGGCCAGCGCCGGCAATCACGGACTTGCCGTTGCCGCGGCGGCGAAGTTTGCCGGTGGGACGGCAAAAATATACCTCCACACGGGCGTTCCTGCGGCGCGGGTCAGGCGTATCGAATCACAAGGCGCCGAAATCGTGTGGGTCGACGGCACCTACGACGATGCCGTCGATCGGGCCTCCGCGGCGGCCCGGGCCGGAGAAGGCATTCTGGTGGCCGACACCTCTAGCGACCCGGACGACCTAGCTGTAGCAGATGTCGTCGCTGGCTATGGCGTGCTTGCTGCGGAAATTCGTCGCCAGGTCAACGAGATCGGCCATCTGAGGCCAACCCACCTCTTCGTGCAGGCCGGTGTCGGCGGACTTGCCGCCGCCCTGACGACTGGGCTGAAGGACTGGTTGATGCCTCCAGCCATGATCGTCGTAGTAGAACCAGAGGCCGCAGCCTGCGTCGCGGCCGGGCTGTCGCAAGCACGGTCCGTGCGGATATCCGGCGATCTCAAGACGTCGGCAGACATGCTCGCCTGTGGCGAAGCAGCCGCATCGGCGCTCGACGTACTCCGCCAAGGCAACGCTCGGGTCATAACCGTGTCCGAAGCGGCGCTTGCCGACGCGAAGAGCCGACTTCGCGAGGCAAACGGTCCAGGCACAACCCCGTCGGGTGCGGCCGGCCTCGCCGGCCTCGCCACCGCCGTCGCGACTTCCGGCCCATCGCGGGAGCTTGCGCTCGACGAATCGAGCCGGGTGCTGATCATCGTGACCGAGGCCGAACTGGAGAAGGACGCATGACGATGGCGCCAAACCCCGGACCATTGAACAAAAGAGCGGCTGGGCCGCGGACTGCTCGAGATGCCCACGCTTCAGACTCAACGCAGAACGGGTCCATGAAGCTCATCTACCAGACCCACTCCCCCTACGCGCGCAAGGTTCTGGTCTTTGCCCACGAGGCCGGGCTTGCCGGACGTCTGCGCGTCATTCATCACGAGACGAGCCCCATCAATCGCAACGATGATGTGTTTGCGATCAATCCGCTTGGCAAGGTGCCCGCTCTCGTTCTCGACGACGGCTATGCGATCTTCGATTCGAGCGTAATCTGCAGCTATCTCGACAGTCTCGAAAGCAGTCCTCGGCTCATCCCCGAAACAGGGCGAGCAAAATGGTCCGCCTTGCGCCTCCAGGCGCTCGCCGGCGGCATGTGCGACGCAGGCATTTCCATCCGCTGGGAAAACGAGCGCCGCCCTGAACATCTGCGTTATCCTGCCTTGGGCGCAGGCATGACGATGAAGCTCATCGAATCCTATAACTTCGTGGAACGCGAGGTCGAATTCGACGCACCGCTCCATGTCGGCCACATCGCGCTCGCCACTTGTCTAAGCTGGCTGGAATTCCGGGGACTGCCCGACTTCTTGCAGGGAAGGCCACGACTGACACGATGGTATAGATCCTTCGTGGAACGCCCTTCAATGCGTGCCACACCCTACGACGGCGACACGCGTGATTGATATCGATCGCTAGGCTTTCGAAATCCAGTATGTGTCGGTCACCAGCCAAGCGTTCTCGAGGCCATTTGCTGGTCGGCCTGGATGATATTGCGCGAGACGGGTGACCTTGCCTCGGGCAGCCTTGAGGGCGGCCATCAAGGCCTTTTCTTCGTCACTGCGCCTAGCTCCGCTGCAGGGGTAAAACCCGCATGGCACAAGTGACCGTACGGGAAACGTATCGCCGACCCTTTCCAGAAGCATCATGAAACCTCGTCGGTCCTCACCTGTGAACGGCAGTGCCATCCGGCCAGCGTCGGACAAATTTGAAAGCCACCGTTCCGGCACGTGCGTCACGCCGGCAAAAGCGACCACGACATCGAGGTTTGGCAGATCAACTGCCTGCGTTGCATCACCTGATATCACTTCTACATGGGCATAATGAGCAAGATTGCTTTGCGCACGCCGAGCCAGTTCTTCGTCGATCTCATATGCAATCACGCGTCCTTCAGAACCCGTTAGTTCAGCGAGGATGGCGGTGAAATAGCCGACACCGGCGCCCACCTGAAGGACAGTCTGGCCGGGAGTGATGTTCAGATGGTCGAAAACCAATGCCCAAAGCGACGGCAAGCCGCTGTTCAGTCCGCGTTTTTCGTCAAGCAAGACCAGAACGTCGTGGTAAATCTCATGAAGTGCGGCTGAAGGGCTGGTATGGACCGCCCCGATTTGCAATCTCGAATGGATACGCCAAGGCCCGTTGCCAAGGTAGTGTTCGCGCGGAACCTTTGCGAAGGCCTCGATGACCGCAGGGTTGTGCAAGACAGGTGATGAGACACGCAGATCTTCGGCAAACCACCGGCGCGCTTCACTAGCATCGATTCTTGTCGGCATGGAATATCGGCTCCGGATCGCACGTACTCAATCATGCTCTCAGAAAACCGAACGACGGCAAAGGGGCGCTATCCCCGCATTGAAGGGCAATGCCCGCTATCCGTTTGCCATAGAGCGCAGCTTTGCCGAGTGCCCTGCCCTCTTTGCCTGTGGACCCGCCCGTTTCGGCGCCTGGCGTCTGACCGAATTTGGCGCACGGGTGCCCGGAACGACGCCAGGACATCAACTCGCGCGGCGGATTGATACTCATTCTCGTGACATAGGGGGATTTTATAGCAAAGCGCGGACACCGGCGGCAACCTCGGCCAAGTCGTCATTGAGCTGGTGGTTGCGGCCGTCGAGCCGATGCAGGAGCGCGCTGGGTATCGCTGCTGATAGAGATCAATATGCGCAAAAGCGCAAGTTCGTCCCTGCTGCCGTGATGGCTTTTTCGTGGGCGAGAACCATCAAAATTTCTGGCATTGTTCCGAAGGCCGACCGCGAGGCTGTAAGGCGTGGCGATATGGAAGACACGCAACGCTCCGCCCGACGATCACATCCTCCGGCTGGCCAGCAGCCTTGTGAGCCAGTTCGGATCCATTTCCGGCACGGAGGATAAAAGCCGCTCGGTATAGGGGCCGTGCGGCGGCGTGAGAATTTCGCTCTTTAATGCCCGCTCAACGACTTTACCTTGGTGCACCCCAATTTCGTCGGCGATCGCCCGCACGGTGGCAATGTCATGGGTGATGAAAATGCAGCTCATGCCGAGTTCGCGCTGAAGCCGCATTAAGAGCTTGAGGATTTCCTCTTGCACAATCTGGTCGAGCGCGGACGTGATTTCGTCGCAGATGATGAGTTCCGGATCGGCGGCCAACGCCCGGGCGCAAACGCGCTGCTTCTGACCCCCCCGACAGTTCGGCCGGCAGACGATCCAGGTAAGTTTCGCTCATCTCGACCATGTGCATGCGTTCGCCGATCCCCCGATCCCACAACCAAGCCGTACTACTGCGCGGCAAGGTGATTGGCGGTTCGGAGCCTGTTGCCGGACCTTAACCCGGAGACTTAACCGCCCTTGTACACCCTAAGTTAAACGCAGTTTACCAAACAGACGAGGACAGTAGGCAAACCCGCCCCTAGGGTAAGAGGTCGTTCTGTCGATTTATCCGGGAGATACTATTGTCAGTCGTGTGGAAACAGAAGCAAATTTGCGATTCTCCATGCAGACACTATTGCAGTTCATGTGCTCTCATCCCATAGGGGGACGTTGTCGAAGAATGAGTGGGGGAACAACAATTTTCTCGGTGTTACCGCAAAAATCTATAAACCCCATTCGGTGATATGCCGGCAGGAGGACGACAACAGTGAGATATTCATTGTAAAATCGGGCTGGGGCATACTTTATCAGGCACTGCCGGACGGAGAGCGGCAGATCATAGACACTCCCCTCAAAGGGGATGTCGTCGGTTTCCGTGGCTTGGACGGACCCCGTCTTGCGTCGCTGGCGTCCATAACCGAACTAGCTGTTTATGAAATTTCCAGTAAGGAACTGGTCGAGGCCATCCTGTCGGACGGCCGAATCGGGAAGAAGATCGCCTGTTCGCTGGCGCGCCTGAACGCCATCCTTGCCGAACATCTGACAAATACCGGGCGACGGAACGCGATGAGGCGTACCGCCCATTTCCTGCTGGAGTTGGAAGAGAGGCTCTCCATGGTTGAGCTGTCGGTTGATGGAAGATATGAGTGTCCTCTTGCCCAGCATGAACTGGCCGACATCCTCGGAATGACCACGGTTCACGTCAACCGAACGTTAAGGGAGCTGCGCAAGGCCGATCTCGTCTCTTTCAAGTCAGGCCATGTAGAGGTGATCAACCGCAAGAAGCTGGTCGAAACAGCCGGATTCGACAGCGAGTATCTCAGGTAGCGGCTATATCTCTTTGAACGCCAGCGCATGGACACCAAAATGAAGACGGTCGTTCCGTCGCCGGAACAGTTCGAGACGACATTTACGGAGGGCTGGTCGTGCGCGGGACGCCTGACGTCTCGACGACAGCGGTATGCGGCTCGAGGCGGTCGACGGTTGGGCTGAGCGGAACGCAACCCAGCTCGTGCCGAGCAAAGCAAAGTGTGCGAAGGGAGATCATCATGACCCGACGGCAACACTTGTGAATCGGCGTGCAAAATTCGACGCCGATTTTGCACGCCGATTCACAGGCCGAAGCCTCCCAGACCGAGGACCGGGCGGTATGGGCTGCGAGAGGCTTGGCGGCGAAACACGCTGGCGTCATTGCCGTGGTCGCGCGATGCTAACCCTGCATTAGGCGAATACGGCGAGCCGACGACATTGTTCGTCAGCCGCGACGTGCCTGATATGGAATGAGCTTCCTTCGGAGACAAGAGCTACGGCGGCAGTAGCTTTCCCTCCTCTTTGGCGGCCTCAAGGAACGCTCTGCGAACCACATCGGGCTTCACCTGATCGATCATTGCATCCATGCAGAGTTGCACCGCGCTATGCCACTTAGGGCCGCGCTTGCTCCACTTCAGGAGCTGCTCAGCGGCCCTTCGACGTTGCTGCATTGGTAGATGACGCCGGGACGGCCGGTCTTTACGGGAATCGACGGTGAAAACCAATGGAGCGACATTTGTACATAAGCCCTATCTAAACTAAGAGTTCCGTCAGCCACGCCCCGGTTCGAGCCAAGGATCGGAAAACCGGCTATGGCCCAGCCCCGCGCAGCCCCTTCTGGCTGGCCATATCGGGGTAGGGACGCAGCGTAGACATCTATTTTAGGATGCATTGCCAACTCAGAGATGATCATTGCGGTGATGCGAGCCGCTTGGCTAAAGCCGTCGTGGCAACGCTGATGCAGCGGGGCCGGTGATGACGGTTGTAGTCTCGCGTCTCGGCCGCGGTGCGTTTCTCAGAGCCCCTTAGAGACTGCCCCAGCCATAGACCGTTGCGGCCGGGTCAGACGGCCTCGCGGTTGAGATGAACTGCAATTGAATTGCGCTCCACCAAGCGGGCCGCAAGGACACGGTGCTCGAAAGGTAACGTGGCCTCCGCCAACCTCTTCAAGAGAAGCTCCGCTGCCGCCGCTCCAATCAAATGTGCCGGCTGCGCGATGGCTGTGATACCCTGGGTCACGAACTGCATCCAGTCGAGATCGTCGAAGCAGAGCAGCGAAACGTCTCCTGGAATCGCAAGCTTCAATGCGGAAATGGCCTCCAGAACCCCTGTCGACATCACACCATCGGCCGTAAACAGAGCGGACGGTGCATTGCGCATTGTCAGCAGATCGAGCGCCTCCTTGCGGGCTGCCTCGCTAGAATAGACCGCCACGCGACGGATCAACTGCGGATCCGGCGTAATGCCCGCGGCGCGATGGGCTTCGAGATAACCCAATAGTCTCTGCCAGCTTGGATGATGGTAGCGAAGATCAGCGCTGGAGAGATCAACGTTTGCCACAAACGAGCCAACATCGTCGCGTTGGCCCGGCCCGAGTTCCGCCAATATTCCGATGCGGCTGTGTCCGGCCGCTATCATCGCCGCGATGCTGCTATGCGTTACAGAAACGTTGTCGACCACGACTGAATCGGTTTCCAGGCCCGCCACCATGCGGTCGAACTGCACGACGGGACAGCGAGCCGCGACTGCTTCACGAAGATGATCCGGCTCGTCCACGAAGGTCGATGAGACAATTAAACCGTCGACCTGCTTTTCCAGCAGCAGTTGCACCGCCTCTTGCTCGAGTTCGGCATTTTCATCACTGTTCGTAACGATAACCCCGAAGCCGCCACGGCGCGCGACATCCCCTATTCCGCGCAGCACGCTGGCGTAGAATGGGCTTTCGATGTCGCCAACCACAACGCCGATAGTCTGCGTTTTACCGGTGATCAGACCTTTGGCAAGGCGATTGGGGCGGTAGCCCAGCTCAGCTGCTGCGGCCCGCACCTTCTCCTGAACCTCGGGGCTGCTGTAGCCGTAGTCACCAAGAACACGCCCGGCCGTGGCGGAACTCACCCCGGCCCGGCGAGCGACCTCTATGATAGTTGCGTTTTTGGGTAATCTTTGAGTCACTCGGCAAACCTACCGCCCATGCGCGCGTTGTGCCGGCGACCTAGCGGCAGTTAAGCCCGCCCCGCAAGGCCGAACACCGGAACAGCCGCCGTTGCGCACACCATTGCAATCACAGCACCTCGGACAAAAAGCGCCCAAGACGCGGGCTTTGCGGGTTATCAAATAGGTCCTCTGGTCGGCCTGCCTCGACAATTCGCCCCTCGTCCATGAATACGACCTGGTTCGCGACCTTGCGGGCGAAATTCATCTCGTGTGTTACGACCACCATCGTCATCCCGCCCCGACCGAGATCGGCCATCAAGTTCAGGACGCCTTTGACCAATTCCGGATCGAGCGCGCTGGTGACTTCGTCGAACAGCATAATCTCGGGTTCGAGGGCCAGGGCGCGCGCGATGGCCACCCGCTGCTGTTGCCCGCCCGAGAGATTGGCCGGCCGATGGTCCTTACGCTCCAGCAGTCCGACTTCATTCAGCCTCGCCAAGGCCGCGCCCTCAGCCTCCTCGCGCGACATGCGTTTAACTTTGCGAAGCGCCAAGGTGATGTTGGCGAGCGCGCTGCGGTCGGGGAACAGATTGAACTGCTGGAAAACCATGCCGACGCGCCGCCGGAGTTGGTCAGGGGTCTGTTTGTAGATGCTTTCGCCATCGAGCAGAATGTCACCGGCTCGACACTCTACGAGGCGGTTGAGGCAACGCAGCAAGGTCGACTTGCCCGAGCCGGATGGACCGATGAGGCAGGTGACGGTCCCCGGCTCCACTTTCAGACTGACGTCATGGAGGACCTGGACGGCGCCATAGGCCATGTCGATATTCTTGACCTCAATACCGCCACCCTTGAAGCGTGTGGGCTCTGCTGCAGGCAACGTCGCTGTGCCCGGCACGCCCGCTTCGGCAAGCTCGGCGACTTCCTTGAGGCCACTTTGCACAGCGGTGATACGTTTGCCGACGCGCATGCGCGCGTCGATGTAATTGACGAGGTGGGTTAGCGGCACCGTGATCACGAGATAGAACACGCCGGCCAGCAACAGCGGCGACAAGTTGCCGGTCAGCACGGCTTGGTCCTGGCCGACGCGGAACAGTTCGCGTTCGGAGGCGAGCAGACCAAGGAAATAGACCAGGCTGGAGTCCTTTACGTTGCCGATGAACTGGTTGACCAGTGCGGGCAGGACGCGGCGGATGCCTTGCGGGATCACCACCAAGCGCATGCCTTGGCCATAGGTCATGCCGAGAGTGCGGGTGGCGTCGATCTGACCACGCTCGACGCTCTGAATGCCGGCGCGGAAAATCTCCCCGATATAGGCGCCGGCGATCAGGCTGAGCGCCAGAATGCCCAGCGGATAAGGCGATGGACCGAACAGATCTCGGCCCAATCGCGCGAAGCCTTGGCCAATGATTAGGATTGTGACGATGGCAGGAAGCCCGCGGAAGATATCGGTGTAGACTCGGGCAAGGAGTTTCAGCGGCCGGTTCTCGGAAATCCCCATCACGGCGAGTACGATACCGATCAGCGTCCCGAAAAACGTCGAGGCAAGGGCCAGGATCAGGGTGTTCTTGAGGCCGACCATCACCATGTTCGGCAGAACTTCTGCCATCGCCTGGAAATCAAGAAAGCTGCGGGCGAAGTTGTCGAACCAGCTCATATCAAGTCCATCTATAACTCGGCCGGGCACCGTTGCTCACGGGCCCGGCCGGAAACGCTAACGAATACGCGCGAATTTACTTCTTTGGCAGATATTGATCCGGCATCGGGGTACCCGGGAACCATTTCTCGTGAAGCCGTTTCCAGGTGCCATCGTCCATGGCCTCTCGCAATGCCTTGTTGAGCGCTTCTCGGAAGGCGTCGTTGCCCTTCTTGACCACGAAACCGGCTGGCGCATCGAAGGACGGCACGTTCATTGTTATCTTCAGGTTCTTATAGCGCTCCACATACTGCTTGGCCGACTCATAGTCAGTGAAATGCCCATCGATCGTCCCGTTGTTCAGCGCCGCCACGGCAGTGTTGTTGTCCGGGAATTTGACGATGTCGCCCTTCAGATTCTTCTCGGCATAGATTTCCTGCAACGTCCCCTGGATCACGCCAATGCGCTTTCCGGCGGTGCTCTCATTGCTCGTCAGAGCCGGATCAGGCGAAATGATCGACAGGTAGCCAGCGAGATAGCCGTCGCCAAAATCCACGGTCTTCTTGCGCTCCGCGGTCGTGCCAATGGCGGCGACAGCGACGTCGAAGCGACCGTTGGCGACAGAGGGCAGCAGGGCCGAGAATTCCTGACCGGTGAAAACGACCTGCTCCTCCTTGAACCCGAGCCGGCGCGCTACGTCGCGGAAGAGTTCAGCGTCGAAACCGGTGAAGTTGCCGTTGGCGTCGGTGAAGACATAGGGTTTCGCATCGCCCATGGTTCCGACGCTGATCACCGTCGGGTCGATGAGGTTGTAGGGGTTGTCGGCCGCTTTTGCCTGCGTTGATGCGGCCAACGTGCCAAGTCCTGTCACCAGCGCGATCGTCAGCGCCAGACCGGATTTCACAAATTGGCGCCTGCTCGAATTCGTTTGCATGTCTTCTCCTCTTACGATTGGCCGAAGTCGGCCTGCGGTCCCACTCGACGACCCATCCATCAAAACGCTCTTTCATGGCGTTGGTTAGATGAATGAGAACGTTATCACTTTGACTAGCATTGTCCATTTCTCGCGTCAATTGCTCAGTTGAATTCCCCAACTAGACGGTTCTCTCGTCTTGAATGCGCCGAGCTCCGCGGAGGACCTCCGGCGTGATCTTTCCTAGATCAATTGCTGCCGCATAGCCGATCGCCCCGTAGTACCGGCAGGTAGCAGCCGCCGCCTCCGCGGCTTGGCTAAGAATGTCCTGAGGCGCCTCTTTCTTAAGCAGGCCGAATAGCGTTCTTGCGATGAAGGTGTCGCCCGCGCCCAGGGTGTCGACGGGTTCGACCAACCGCGCCGGGGTTCGGTAAGAGACGGTGTCGCCGTGAAGCACCGCGCCGGCCCGACCGCGAGTCACAAGAACCCACCTTGAACCAAATGCGAGCAATTCGGCTGCGATTGCGGCCAATTCCTTGTCGTCGAGACCGTCACCCGAGACACAAGCCAGATAGCAATAGGGCCCAATCTCGCGTCGGTGTCCCGGTTCCCGGCGGGTGGAAAAATCATAAGACAACAGTGACTTACTTGATACAGCGGCAACCCACGGGTCCAAACCGCTGGACTGGCCGATGTGGACGGCCTGAAAACCCGAGAGAAAATCCAGATCTTCTTGCGTCGGCGTGAACACCGAAACTCCGAGATCGAAGTCCAGGAAAATCCGATCGGCGTTGCGGTGACCTATGAGGCAGTAGGCGGTCGGCCCTTCAAGGCGCCGCAATCGGGTGATGTCCACGCGGTCGGACTTGAGTGCGGCGTGGATCAAGTCCCCTGCCCGGTCTTTGCCGATCGCCCCAACATAGGCCGACTGCCCGCCGAAGCGGCTGACATACACCGAGACATTGAGGCAATTTCCGCCAGGATACATCTCGCCGCGAGCGAGATAACAATCGACCACGTTGTCGCCCATCGCGGCAATCTTGACCATCGCAGGACTTTCAGTTTAAAGGGTGTGATAACGTTCGCACAATGGCCCGCCATTGTCAATTGTGCGCCGGCCCAAGCTCTGTCAACGAGAAGAGGAACCTAATGATTTTCGCCCTCCCCGCCGACGTTGAACGCGCCCTGGCCGCTACGGCGGGCAGGCAGTTTTCGCATCTATTCCTCGTGGCGTGCGGCGGCTCGCTCTCGATCATGATGGCAGGCAAATACTTTGTCGACCGTCACAGCGGCACATTCGCCTGCGATATCTACAACGCGGATGAGTTCGTCTGCCGAGATCCGCGACGGTTGGGACCTGACGCGCTCGTCGTCCTTTGCTCGCAGACAGGCACCACCCAGGAGACCGTGCGAGCGGCCAATCATGCAAAGGATCAAGGCGCGACGACAATCGGCATGACGCTCGACCAGATATCGCCCCTCGCGCAGGCGGTCGACCACGCAGTCGCCTACCAGGCCTCCTACACGACGGGCAAACCGATCGATGCAGCCCGCAGCAACTACGGCGTGCTCTACATGTTGCTCGCCGGCCTAATCGATGCTCGGGAGGATGCCGGGCTGACCGCCGATCTGCTGATGAGCCTGAGCCATCTTCAGCCGGCGATCGAACGTGCGCACCGGACCTATGCCGACCGGTTTAAGGCCTTCGTACCCCGTTTCGCGCCGCGCAAAGCGATCTACACACTGGCCAGCGGTGCAAGCTACGGTGCGGCGTATTCCTACGCCATCTGCGTGTTGATGGAGATGCAGTGGTACGACTCGCAAGCCATACACGCCAACGAGTTCTTTCACGGCCCGTTCGAGGTGGTGGACCGGGATACTTGCTTCGTGGTCTTGATGGGTTTGGACGAGACGAGGCACCTTACGGAACGCGCTCGCGATTTCCTTTTCAAGCACGGCAGCCGGGAAAACATCCTGGTGCTCGATGGAGCGGAACTCGACCTCAGCGGTATGTCCGAACACATCAAACCCTATCTCGTGCCCTTGGTCTTCTTCGACACTCTATGGCGTTTTGCCTATACGCTGGCTGGTCTGCGCGGCCAGCCGATGCTCGAGGGCCGGCGCTACATGAAGAAGCTCACGGACTACTAGTTCCGCCGCGCTCTGCAGCCATCCAACAACTCCCAGCCCGGCTTCTGCGTAGAAGGATTTTTCTATGACTGCATCCCCAAAACCGCGCCAAGTCGTCGTCATCGGCGCTGGCATCTTCGGCATCTCTTCCGCGCTGCACCTCGCTCGTCTTGGCTTTGATGTAACCATTGTCAACGACGGCGCGCCGGCCAACGGTGCATCCGGCCGTTCACTTTCCTGGCTGAACTCAGCGCGACGTGCTGACACTGCTTACCACCGCTTGAGGCTTGCGGGCATCGACCGTTATCGGACCCTGGCGGCCACAAGGCCGGAAACGGCGTCGTGGCTTCGCTTTGACGGCGGCCTCACCTGGGATGCGGATGATGGGACGAACCAGATCGCCTCCATCTGCCAGCTGGAGCAGGATATTGGTTATGACGCGCTTCTGCTCGGCCCTGCCGAAGTCGGCGCAGTGACGCCCGGTGTCAACGCCAGCGCAATCACCCCGCAGGGTGCCATCTTCAATCCTGGCGAAGGATGGGTTGACCTGCCCTGCCTGATCGATCTGCTGCTCAATGAGTTCCGCTCCCGCGGCGGCAAGCTCGTCCAGAACGCCGGACGCGTGCGGATAGATGCCACAGGTGGTCGCGCGCGTGGCGTCGTCACTGCCGACGGTGTGCCGTTAAAGGCGGATGCAGTGGTCCTTGCCGTTGGGCCAGCGACGCCTGCCATGCTTGCGGAGATCGGAGTTCGTGTCCCCGACGCCACGCCGATTTCACTCCTCTTGAAAACCAAGCCGATCAAGACCGAGCTCCGTGCCGTGCTGAATACGCCGCGCGTGGCGGTGCGCCCGACGCCGGATGGCGAACTTGTTTTGGATTCGGCGTGGTCGGAGGAAGAAGTCGTGGTCAACTCTGATGGAACTTACACCGTGCACGACAAGACCGTCAAAGGACTGCTCGACGAGGCTAGTGCGGTGCTCGAGGGCAATCGGCGGCTCCAACTCGCTACCTATGCAGTTGGCCCGAAGCCCATCCCGGGCGACGGCGAGCCAGTGCTTGGCTCCGTCGAGACCGTCGCCGGGCTTCACGTCGCCTTTAGCCACAGCGGCGCCACGCTTGGATTGATCGTCGGCGAATTGCTTGCCAAAGAAATCGCCTCAGGCAATCCGCATCCCATGCTTGCAACGTTTCGCGCTAGTCGATTCAGCTGAAAGGGCAATTGCGGCAAGGCCGAACTGTCCAAGCGCGGACGCTCAAGGGAGAAGATGAATGCCCCGCAAACTATGGCCAGATAGCCGCTCGCGATCCACTGGAGTGCGCTGAGCGCGACAAGTTGCGCAAGCCTCAATTCAAAGCCAAGAAGATCGAAAGGCAGACTGCACCGAAGAGCCCGGCGGTCTACCTTGTGTGAATTAGGTGCAGTGCAGACTTCCCGCCCTTCACGGGCGCCGCTGACAGCTTGCGGTCAAAGCTGGCAAGTTGGCCGCCTCGCGCCTTGGCGAGCGCGAGAAGGTACGTATCCGTGACCTGTGCCGAAGTCAGGATTTTCGCTGCATCGATGTCGCCGGAGCCAACCAGGCTCACATCGTCGGGCCAGAAGCTGTGCCCGTGCAGAGCCCGCAACTTGGTAACGATTTGCGCAACGATGGCGGGCGAGCCGGGAGAATTAGGATATCTTTGGTTCCCGACGATGCGCAGGACGCCGTTTTCGGTGATCGGACAAGTAGCCCATGCCGCGTTGCCCGTCTCTTCGAACCAGCCATGCGCGTCGCCATAGGCGACGTGACCAGGATCGATCAGTGCGATCAGCACATTGACACCGAGCAGGAAGGTCAAGGCAGTTCGTTTCGCAAGGCGTTGACCGTCTCAAGCGTGACAGGAGGTGCATGCGGCCGAGGCGACAGAAGAGGAATCCCGTTGCGCTCGCCGCCAGCTTGAGGCCGGCGCAGCGAGCGCCGGGCGAGATCGCTAATGACCTCGCCGAGGCTACGACCCTGCTGCCGGGCCATGGCCCTGGCCGCGACCAGGACGTCGTCATCAATCGCCAGTGTGGTTCTCATATCACTCTCCTGACGCGCATCAAACATCACGCATGATGTGGACTAGCTACGTCGGACACTCAAGCGGTGCGAATACCCGGCGGATTTGCGTGGAACACGTTTTGCCGGAAAGATCGTCGCTCCGCGGCTTCAACCTTTATGCGACGAAAACTGCGCCCGCGGTAATCAGCGAAACGCCAAGCCAGTTCGGCAGGGACAATTGTTATCTGAGGAAAACCGCACGGAATACCGTGTCAAGCGCGACGCTTAGCGTGGCGTCACCGAGCAACTCGCCCTCCCACAATGCAGCACCAGGGCTGCGATGACATGTCTTGATCGTGTTGCTGAAGTCAGCCAGATCCTACGTCGATAACGGCCTTGATCAGACCGGACTTCTGCTGCGCCCAGATTGCGATGTCGCGTGGGCTGTCGCGCAGGGTGGTGCGGTGGGTGACAAGCTGGTCGATTGGTATTTTTCCAGCGCGGATCGAGGCAATGACGTGCTGGAAATCGCTACGCGTCGCGTTGCGACTGCCGATCAGCATCATTTCCCGTTTGTGGAACTCTGGATCGGAGAAAGTTATGTCGTCCGGCACGACGCTGACCATCACCATGACGCCGCCATGAGCAACATAGGCAAGGCAGACTGCATCGAACGGCTGTTTCCCGTTGCGTCGAAGACGACGTCGAAACCTGCTCCCGCAGTTCGCGCCGCTATCGTTTCGATGATCGAAGGTCAGCCGCTCGGTATCGACGTCCATGACGGTCACGTTCTGTTGCGCGATTCGCGCAAAAAGCGCCGTGCCGAGGCCGATCGGCCCGGCGCCGATAACCAAGGTGCGAATGCCCGGCCCCGCCATGCATCTGCGGACTGCGTGGGCACCGATGGCCAGAAACTCGACCGTGGCCGCCTCCACCAGTGACAGGCCGGCCGCTGGAATCAAGTTTTGCGCCGGCACGAGAATCTGCTCACTCATGGCACCGTCACGGTGCACGCCAAGCACCTCGATCGACATGCAGCAGTTAGGCTTGCCCTGGCGGCAGGCGGCACAATGTCCGCAGGCAAGATAGGGATTGACGAGGATTTGCTCTCCGACCGACAGGTCCACGGGCGCGTTGATTGCCGCGATTGTTCCCGAAACCTCATGGCCCATGATGCGCAGATAGGCGAGATAAGGATGCCTGCCCTCGAAGATGTGGTAGTCGGTTTCGCATATCCCGACAAAGGCGACATTGACCAGTGCCCAGCCTTCGGGCGGAGCGTCTGGTGCCTGCTGCTCCTCAAACACCAGTCTGCCGGGCTCGGAGCATCGCACGACTTTGATGGTGGGATCCATGACGGCAATTCCCCCCTTGCTAAGCTGGAGTCCGGCAACAGGAAGTGGTGCGGCGGGGGCAAAACCCCGGCCCCGGGGGGGTGACAAGAAGTACTTGAAGTTATGGCGCGGCCCCCCTCCGGCGGCGGGATGAACAATTGGCGCGCCGGGGTGGGGGGGGGTATTAACAAAAGACCCGGCCC